>CAJWEI010000001.1 GCA_913031285.1 uncultured Alphaproteobacteria bacterium
GAGGCTGTGGAGGTCGTGGCATCATTCATGGGTTTGAGCTTTTGGAGAAGCTTGGGTTTCATGATTGGGATTTCGATTATGTTTTGCTGGACTTCCTCGGAGACGTCGTCTGTGGGGGATTTGGTCTACCAATTGCTCGAGATATGGCGCAAAAAGTGATCCTTGTTGCATCAAATGATCTGCAATCACTTTATGTGGCAAACAACGTTTGCTCCGCTGTGGAATATTTCCGCAAATTAGGTGGCAACGTTGGAGTTGCAGGCTTGGTGATTAATAAGGACGATGGAACTGGTGAGGCGGCAGCCTTTGCTGAGTCTGTCGATATCCCAGTATTGGCGGCAATCCCTCAGGATGATGATTTACGTAAAAAATCTGCTAATTATCAGATTGTCGGGACTAGTGAAAGCCAGTGGGGTGGACTTTTTGCTCAATTGGCTGATGCAGTTGGCATCGCGCCTCCTGTGCGCCCAACCCCCTTGGATCAAGACGGCCTTTTAGCGCTTTTTGATAGCAAAGACACCGGCGGTGATTACGTTCTCGTTCCTGCAACGGACGTTGATATGCGCGGCAAGAATGCTGAACCCAAGGAGTCACTGGAAGTAATTTACGATGAGGCATGATGGATGAGTGAAGCAGTCACATACGACAACTCTGATGAAGTAGATGTTATCAAGGGTCATCCACACGATGACGTATCTGATGCAACTATTATTCAGGACGGTCTGGGATGCCACTCTGGATCTGAGATGGAGAAAGCCGCCAGATTATCTGGTAATAACATGATATTGGATCAGTTCGAAAAGGATTATCCAAAGGGACCACACGATAAACCACAGTCGATGTGTCCTGCGTTTGGCTCCCTTAGGGTCGGTTTGCGTATGCGCCGGGTTGCAACTGTTTTGTCAGGTTCGGCATGCTGTGTTTACGGTTTAACCTTTGTTAGTCATTTTTATGGCGCACGTCGCTCTGTTGGCTACGTTCCCTTTAATTCAGAATCATTAGTCACTGGAAAATTGTTTGAAGATATCCGCGATGCAGTTCATGAGATTGCAGATCCAGAAAATTATGATGCTGTGGTAGTTACGAATTTATGCGTCCCAACTGCGAGCGGTGTGCCGCTTCGCCTACTGCCTGATGAGGTCAATGGAGTCCGGATCGTAGGTATTGATGTGCCGGGATTTGGTATTCCAACCCACGCCGAGGCTAAAGATGTTCTCGCTGGGGCCATGCTAAATTATGCTCGAAAAGAGATCGAAGCTGGTCCAGTCCCTGCGCCGATCGGAGGCAAATCTGATCGCCCAACGGTTACTCTGTTAGGTGAAATGTTTCCTGCAGACCCGATGATGATTGGAGCTATGTTGGCACCTATGGGTTTGGCCGCCGGTCCGGTGGTTCCAGCGCGTGAATGGCGAGAGCTTTATGCAGCTCTTGATTGTGGAGCAGTTGCTGCCATCCACCCTTTCTATACTGCAGCGGTCCGTGAATTCCAAGCTGCGGGTCGTCCAGTCGTGGGCAGCGCTCCAGTTGGATATGATGGGACAGCTAGCTGGCTGAAAAATATCGGTGAAGCATTTGGTCTTCCTAATGAAAAAATAGCGGCTGCGCAAAATGCCTTTCTTCCTTCTATTCGCGAAGCTCTTGTAAATGCGCCCATCAAAGGCCGCATCACCCTTTCGGGTTATGAGGGAAGCGAACTTCTGGTCGCTCGACTATTGATTGAAAGTGGCGCAGAGATCCCATATGTTGGATCTGCCTGTCCCAAGACCCCGTGGTCTGCGGCGGATGCCGAATGGCTAGAAGCGCAGGGAACCAAGGTCAAGTTCCGTGCCTCTCTTGAAGATGACTGTGCCGCAATGGAGGCTTTCAAGCCAGATCTTGCTGTTGGAACGACGCCCGTTGTTCAAAAGGCAAAAGAGCTGGCTACTCCAGGATTATATTTTACAAATCTGATTTCGGCACGTCCTCTTATGGGGCCGGCTGGGGCAGGTTCATTGGCTGAAGTTATCAATTCGGCAATCGCTGGACGCGAGCGCATGGATAAAATGCGCAACTTCTTTGAGGGCGTCGGTAAGGGAGATACTGCCGGTGTTTGGGAAGGTGATCCAAATCTGCGGCCCGACTTCCGGGCGATGCATCAGAAAAAACTTGATAAAGCTGCTCGCGCAGCCAAAGCGGCGGAGATGATCTGATGTTAGTTCAGGATCATGATCGCGCGGGTGGATATTGGGGCGCTATTTATGCATTTTGCGCTGTAAAAGGCCTGCAATGTGTCATTGATGGACCCGTAGGGTGTGAAAATCTGCCAGTAACGTCGGTGCTGCACTATACGGACGCTTTACCTCCTCATGAATTGCCGATTGTAGTGACGGGCCTTGCTGAAGAAGAATTGGGCCGTGAGGGAACCGAGGGCGCGATGCGACGTGCCTGGGGAACCCTTGACCCAGCTCTTCCTGCTGTTGTTGTCACCGGATCAATAGCTGAAATGATTGGTGGTGGTGTGACGCCACAAGGGACAAACATCCAACGCTTTCTGCCGCGAACTATTGATGAAGACCAATGGGAAGCTGCGGATCGCGCAATGACTTGGATTTTTACTGAATTTGGTATGACCAAAGGACGTATGCCGCCTGAGAAAAAACGCGCTGAAGACGCTAAGCCAAGGGTTAATATACTTGGGCCAATGTACGGCACTTTTAATATGCCAAGTGATTTGGCTGAAATTCGCAGGTTGGTAGAAGGTATAGGTGCAGACGTTAATATGGTCATGCCACTTGGTGCCCATATTGCAGAAATGCGTAATTTAGTGAATGCTGATGTCAACATTTGCATGTACCGCGAATTTGGTCGCGGGCTGTGTGAAGTACTGGACAAGCCATATTTGCAGGCGCCAATTGGCATCGATAGTACGACAAAGTTCCTGCGTATGCTGGGTAATATGTTGGGGCTGGACCCTGAATCCTTTATCGAGCGCGAAAAACACTCGACCATTAAGCCAGTTTGGGATCTATGGCGCTCAGTTACACAAGATTTTTTTGCAACAGCTGGTTTTGGGATTGTAGCTAATGAAACTTATGCCCGAGGCATTCGGAACTATTTGGAAAGTGATCTAGGTTTTCCTTGTGCATTTGCGGTTGCCAGGTCGCGCGGAAGTAAGACTAATAATAATGAAGTGCGCGCGCTAATGGCGCAGAAACGCCCACTTATTGTTATGGGTAGTATTAATGAAAAGATGTATTTAGCTGAGTTAAAGGGTGGGCATGGACCCAGTCCAGCATTTATTCCAGCCTCATTTCCGGGCGCGGCTATCCGGCGCGCAACAGGAACGCCCATGATGGGATATGCTGGGGCGACATATCTGTTGCAAGAGGTTTGTAATGGATTGTTTGAGGCTCTCTTCCATATTCTTCCATTGGGAACAGACATGGACTCTGCGGACGCTACTCCAACAACTCTCAAACGGGATTTCCCTTGGGATGCGGATGCGCAGTGTGCATTAGATAGGATCGTCGCACAGCATCCAGTTCTCACAAGAATATCCGCAGCCAAAAACTTGCGCGATGCTGCTGAAAAATCGGCACTTTCGCAGGGAGCTGAGCGGGTTTTAATTGAAACGGTTTTGGCACTTGACCCTGGTGGGTCGCAAAAAATTAAGGAGGAGCACAAATGACAGACGTTGCTTCAAATACCCCCAAATCCCGCACTTCAAGTAAGCGGAGTATGGAATTCACATTTTATTTCAGCATCATATTCGTACTGGCAATTCCCTTTGCTACCGTATTCTGGGTGTTGGACGTAGTTCGCAAGCAAACCCTGATGCTGCACGGTCCACTGGCGCGTGCATGGGCAGAAGCAGATAGAGTTACGCCACTAATTTTCTCAGCCTGACAATGTCAGTTGAGAAATCGAGACTGGCCTTCCTTGCGGAAGGTCAGAGCCCTGAGGGGGTAATTCCCTGATGGACCCGGCCGCAGGGGCACTGCGGCGTCAGCGTAGAAACCCGGAAGGAAATTTTATGGCTGATAGAAGCGACCTATCTTTTACAGGTCTTACAGACGAACAAGCACAGGAACTGCACTCGGTTTATATGAGCGGCTTATGGCTATTTTCCATAGCATGCATAATCGCACATATTGCCACGTACATGGTTCTGCCTTGGTTCAGCTTTGCAGGAGGATCATAGAAAATGGCTAATTTTTATAAGATCTGGCTGGTTTTCGACCCGCGCCGCGTTTTCGTGGTGCAGGGAGTTTTCCTCTTTTTGCTGGCAGCAATGATTCACCTTGTTCTGCTTAGCACTGATGGCTTTAATTGGTTTGAAATGGCAGCTACCGCAAACGGCGGCTAAAATTTCACAACTCAGTGTCAAATAATGTTGTGGGCGCGGCTTTAAGAGGCAGTGCCCGCAACGCAAAGTAAACATTGGGCGGCCACCTACCCCAAAGTCGGCGCTGCCGAAAAACGCGGAGATAAACAGATGGCGTTGTTAAGTTTTGAAAGGAAGTATCGTGTCCGTGGGGGGACATTGATCGGTGGTGATCTATTTGATTTCTGGATAGGACCATTTTATGTTGGTTTTTTCGGGGTCACCACTGCATTTTTTGCCCTTCTTGGTACTGCTTTGATTTTTTATGGAGCAGCAATAGGCGATACTTGGAATCCTTTTCTTATATCGATCGATCCACCCGAACTTGAAATCGGGTTGGGCATGGCACCGCTTGCCAAAGGCGGACTTTGGCAATTGATAACAATGTGTGCAGCAGTCGCATTTATTAGTTGGGCGTTGCGAGAGGTGGAGATTGCACGAAAACTGGGCATGGGTCTGCATGTGCCGTTTGCATTTGGAGTTGCCATTCTTGCCTATATAACCCTTGTTGTGGTTCGGCCTGTTCTCATGGGTGCGTGGGGTCACGGTTTTCCCTACGGAATTTTCAGCCACTTAGATTGGGTAAACAACGTGGGATATGCCTACGGAAATTTCCACTACAACCCGGCTCATATGATTGCGGTGAGTTTCTTTTTCACCACTTGTTTGGCTTTGGCTCTGCATGGATCGCTGATCCTTTCAGCAGCTAATCCTGAAAAAGGCGAAACCATGCGCACACCAGAACATGAGGATACATTCTTTAGAGATTTGATTGGCTATTCAATAGGTCCACTAGGTATTCATCGTCTGGGATTGTTTTTAGCACTTAATGCGGGATTTTGGTCCGCAGTATGTATCGTAGTCTCAGGCACTGTCTGGTTCGATGCATGGGCAGACTGGTGGTACTGGTATGTCGATCTGCCCTTCTGGGCTGACTTGGAAGGAGGAGTCAATGGCTGAGTATCAAAATATATTTACCCAAGTTCAAATCCAAGGTCCACCTGAAATGGGAATGGTCGAAGATGTAGACTTAGGCGAAAGATCAAAATCAGCGGGCTTTTCATCTCTCTTAGGATGGTTTGGGAATGCCCAACTTGGCCCCTTCTATTTAGGTGGTCTCGGGGTTGCGTCGCTTGGTGCTGGGCTTATTTGGTTTGTTATGGTTGGGGCTAGCTTTTGGGCTCAGGCAGGATATAGCCCAGGGGTTTTCATGCGAGATCTATTCTATTTTTCACTTGAGCCGCCCTCACCTGGAAACGGTCTTAGTATTCCATCCCTTAAAGATGGTGGAATGTGGTTTATTTCAAGTTTCTTCCTTCTGATTGCTGTGATGGCATGGTGGGCACGCACGTATGTGCTAGCACAGCAGCTGAAAATGGGTAAGCATGTGTTTTATGCCTTTGGGGCCGCGATCTGGTTGTTTCTTGTATTGGGCCTTTTTCGTCCAGTGCTTATGGGAAGCTGGTCGGAGGCTGTTCCTTACGGAATATTCTCGCACCTAGACTGGACTATGAGCTTCTCTGTAACTTATGGAAACCTGTTCTATTGCCCTTTCCACGCTCTTTCTATCGTATTTTTATATGGCTCTGCTCTATTATTTGCGATGCATGGTGCAACCATACTTGCAGTGTCAAGGTTTGGCGGTGATCGCGAACTTGAGCAGATTGCGGATCGAGGTACGGCTTCGGAACGTGCGGCGCTCTTTTGGCGGTGGACCATGGGCTTTAATGCCACGATGGAAGGTATCCACCGTTGGGCTTGGTGGTTCGCAATTCTAACTCCGATCACTGGCGGTATCGGTATCCTTTTGACCGGCACAGTTGTCGACAACTGGTACGTCTGGGCACAGGTGCACGGTTTTGCGCCGCTAGATTAAAGGGAGAATATAAAATGAGTTCGAAAAGAAAGATATTTGACGGAGACTTTTCCCCAGAGCGGATAAGAGCTGAAGGTTTTGGCAACATGTTTGCCGGTGCTTTGTTTGGAGGGGTAATAGTTGGAGGGGTTGGTGCTTTTATTGCGGTTCTGATGGTAGTTTCAAGCTGGTTGCCACCAGAGTCAAAAGAAGCAGACGATCCTACGCCAGATTCATTCTCGGCATATGTGCTGCCGTACGATGAGACACAAGTTTAACTTTACGTCTCAAAGAGTATCAGAGTGGAGCAGGACTTCCCTGTACCGCTCTGAGCCAGATTTGGCCCATTTTCCCGTGGGTCAAATACGGGGTTTCTGCACCCCGGTTCCCTTCCTGTTGGCTACAGGAAACTTGCGCCACGTTCAGATTTTCTGAGCGTGGCGTTTATAATTTTTCAGGAGTGAGTGATGTACGAACGTGAAACTTCAATTTTAGACCATATCGCTGGACCTTCTGACATGAAACAACTTTCTGATGCCGAGCTGACTTTACTTGCCAACGAGTTGCGGTCTGAGGTAATTTCGGCTGTTTCTGAGACTGGAGGTCATCTCGGATCGTCGCTCGGGGTTGTGGAAATTACGGTAGCTCTTCACGCAGTGTTTAATACGCCGCTGGATAAAATCATCTGGGATGTTGGACACCAATGCTACCCACATAAAATTTTAACTGGTCGCCGCGAACGTATCCGGACTTTGAGACAAAAAGACGGATTGAGCGGTTTTACCAAACGCAGTGAGAGTGAATTTGACCCCTTTGGTGCCGCGCATAGTTCCACTTCGATTTCAGCTGCATTAGGATTTAGCGTTGGTCGAGATATGGGTCAACCCTCCGGCGATGCCATTGCAGTCATTGGTGATGGATCCATCAGTGCCGGCATGGCTTATGAAGCTCTGAATAATGCCGGTGCAGAGAATAGGCGTTTGATTGTCGTTTTAAATGATAACGAAATGTCGATTGCGCCACCAGTTGGCGCAATGTCGTCATATTTGTCCGGTCTTTACGCAAATGAGCCGCTAGCTAAAATCAAATCGCTTGCTGAAGGTTTTGAAGCCGCCTTACCCTCGCCGTTGCGCGACGGAGCCAAGCGCGCGAGGCAACTCGTGACTGGGTTGCACGGCTCGGGCACACTTTTTGAAGAGCTTGGTTTTGAATATGTTGGGCCGATCGATGGTCATGATATGTCTCAGTTGTTACCCGTTCTGCGCGCAGCACGGGCCCGGGCGACTGGCCCGGTCTTGATCCATGCTTGTACAGTAAAAGGCAAAGGCTATGCGCCAGCTGAAAATTCAGCTGATAAATATCATGGAGTATCAAAGTTTGATATTGCAACTGGAACCCAGGCTAAATCAAAGCCAAACGCTCCTAGTTATACGAATGTCTTTGGTGATACGCTGACTGACGAGGCCTCAAGAGATCCTAAAATAGTCGGCGTAACAGCTGCAATGCCGTCGGGGACTGGTCTGAATATCATGGCTAAAAAGTTTCCTGGCCGCGTGTTTGATGTTGGTATCGCTGAACAGCATGGTGTTACCTTCGCTGCTGGTATGGCCGCAAGTGGGCTAAAGCCGTTTTGTGCAATCTATTCTACTTTCTTGCAACGGGGCTATGATCAAATAGTCCATGATGTTGCTTTGCAAGGATTACCTGTCAGGTTTGCAATTGATCGCGCCGGATTGGTTGGGGCTGATGGTGCTACGCATGCAGGTTCTTTTGATGTTGCTTATCTTGCGAATTTGCCGGGATTTACTGTTATGGCCGCTGGGGATGAAGCGGAGCTTATGCATATGGTTGCGACGGCTGCCGATTATGACGATGGACCAATTTCATTCCGTTTCCCGAGGGGTAACGGTACTGGAGTAACCCTTCCTGAGCGCGGTGAAATTCTTGAGATTGGCAAGGGGCGTATCGTGGCAGAGGGGACGGATGTCGCAATTTTATCCTTTGGAGCGCATTTGTTCGAAGTTGAACAGGCGGCGATGCTACTTGCCAAAAGTGGAGTTAGTGTCACGATTGCCGATGCTCGGTTTGCGAAACCTTTGGATACTGATTTAATCCTACAGTTAGCTCAAAACCACGAAGCGCTTGTAACAGTTGAACAGGGCAGTGTCGGTGGCTTTGGCGCGATGGTCTTACATCATCTTGCGGCGACTGGACAGTTAGATAATGGACTCAAAATTCGTACATTGACCTTGCCAGATGTATTTATTGACCATGGATCACCTGCAGAAATGTATCAGGCTGCTGGGCTTACATCCCTTGACATTCAGCGTACAATATTAAACATCATTCGTCCCGAGCACAATGTTATCCCGCTTTCAAAAGCATAAGGGCGGCGGAGTAAACCCGCCGAATTCTCTTACTCTTGGAGGCATTTCTCTCAGAAATGAGATTTAAATTCTTTTACAACTTGCCGGTATACATCTTTTTTGAATTTTACTATGTTTGCCTCAAGTTCACTGACAGCCACCCATTTCCACGCTGCAAATTCTGGGTGCGAAGTTGTGATATTGATGTGTTTATCGGAACCGCCAAACCGCATTAGGAACCATTTCTGTTTTTGGCCGCGATAGCGCCCTTTCCAAAGTTTAGGAATAAGCTCAACCGGTAAGTCATAAGTGATCCAATCTTTAGAAACCGCTTCGATTTGCGCCAAACTCTTGACAACGCCGGTCTCTTCTTCCAATTCACGAAAGGCGGCGTCTTCTGCGTGCTCTCCTAAGTCGATACCTCCCTGTGGCATTTGCCATGCATCTTGATGATTATCTAGACGCTGGCCGACAAAAACCATATTCTGATCGTTAAGGAGCATAATCCCGACGTTTTCCCGATAAGGTAATTTTTCCAGATCTAGCGGGGTCATTGTGTTCTTCACCTTTGATTTTCTAGCGCATTTTTATTTTTGCTCATCTAGGCTTTTACGGACTTCTAATATAATCCTGAGAGGCCGGTAAAAGCTTATCTCAGATTGGCTTTCAGCATACTTTAAGGTGGGAGAACTTTATTGTGATCAACACCTTAGTTACTAGCTGACAGAACACGAAGTCCCTTAAGAAGGTCGATAGCATAAGCCAATTGGTAATCGTTCTCGCGCAGTTCAGCCGATTTTATGGCAGTTTCTCGATCTAATTCGATCTGTTGGCGCTCATCTTCTGTCAGGCTATCGTTATCAAGGCTTCCTCTGAGATCTGCTTCGTTGCGTCTTGATCTCGCAATATCATCTTCTTTCTCCTCATCCTTGGGGGAAGTCCTTGGTTGTTCCACCAAGATATCCGGTGTTACGCCAAGAGCTTGAATGGAGCGACCGGATGGCGTGTAATATCGCGCCGTTGTTAGTCTCATCGCAGCACTGTCACGTAGTGGCATAACTGTTTGCACTGAGCCTTTGCCGAAACTTTTGGTTCCCACAACTACAGCGCGTTGATGATCCTGTAATGCTCCTGCAACAATTTCAGAGGCTGACGCAGAGCCACCATTAATCAAGACCACGATAGACTTACCCTGAGCAAGGTCGTCTGGCGATGCATTATACCGATCGCCATCCTGAGGGTCTCGGCCTCTAGTCGAAACAATTTCACCCTTTTCCAAAAATGCATCTGAAACCTTGATAGCCTGTGATAACAATCCACCGGGGTTATTGCGAAGATCCAAAACAAACCCATCAATGTTTTCTATGCCACCAGCCTCCTCTAATTGTTTTGCAATTCCTTCGGACAGGTTGTCATAAGTTTGATCGTTAAAGGTTGTTACCCTTACAACGACGCTTTTGCCTTCAGTACGCAATCTGACAGCTTTTAACTTGATCGTATCTCTGATGATGGTGACGTCAAAGGGCTCATCCTCGCCTTCACGAACAACTGTAATCACGATTTCTGATCCAACGGGGCCTCGCATCAAGTCGACGGCCTCACTAAGTGTGAGACCAAGAACAGTGTCCCCATCAACATGAGTTATGAAGTCACCTGCTTCTATGCCTGCCTGATCGGCCGGAGTATCATCCATTGGTGAGACAACTTTTACAAAGCCGTCTTGCTGTGTAACTTCAATCCCAAGCCCGCCAAATTCGCCGCGGGTTTGAAAGCGCATCTCTTTTGCTGCGTCAGGGGATAGATAGCTCGAGTGTGGGTCAAGTGAAGTTAGCATACCATTAATGGCGGCTTCTATTAGATCAGCTTCATCGACTTCTTCGACATATTGCAACCGAATGCGTTCAAAAATATCCCCAAACAAATCAAGTTGTTCATAAATATTGGCCTTTTCCTCAGACGTCTGAGCAAGAACAGGGCCCGCAATTTGAATGGCACTTATGGCACCTAAACAACAGCCAATAATTATGGCTAGAAACAATTTTTTCATCAACATTAGTCCTTTTTAACTTGGAACCAAAGGATTGGATCCTGCGGCGTCTCATTTTCTCTTATTTCTATATAGAGCGTTTCTGGCCGGTAGGTACCACTTCTAGCGGCAGATTCCTTGAACATTTCACCGGCAGATGGCAGTTCGCCGCCCATAATCCCTACAGGGCTTCCTGCCGGTAAGACTTCGCCAATGTTTCCAAAGATTTGTGCCAAACCTGAAAATATGAATAAAATATCCCGTTGTGGTTCAATTATGGACACTAATCCGTAGTCCAACAATTCGCCCTTATACCTGATGGTAGCAGCTGTTGGCGTGCTGACAAGTGCTCCAGGTGCTGTTGCGACAATTATTCCGGGACGTACGACCCCGGCAGCATCTGCAGATTTAAACTCTCGTAGAACCCTGCCGTTAACGGGAAAATGCAATTTGCCCTTGCGATCGCGAATGTCCGGAAGCGATTCGGCAGTTTCGTTGATTGCGACAATAGAGAGACCTTTGATAAATGTTTCGAGCGTTTCTGCTGCGGCAATTAAGATAGCCGTTTTTGATTTATCTTCGATAAAGCGCTTGGGCAAATTTTTTCTATCGGCTATTGCCAAGGCAAGATTACTGCGAGCAGATTGTAGCTCGTTTAAACCGTTTTGAAGGATCGTGGTTGTATCTTTCTGGATATTCTGAAGCGTTTTGATATTTTCAAGTTGTTGTCGTATTTGGTTAATAGGGCGCTGCAATGTGGGAAGTATATGGCTCAATAGCATGCCGGCGCGGGCTGTGCTAAGTGGACCGTCCGGATGCATCAATTTAGCCGTCATTGGTTCATTGTCTATGCCGTGTAAAACACCGACGAGGCGACTTATGTCTTTCTCTTGCAAAGACAGGTTTGTTTTGAGGTCTGCCTGAGTGATTGCAATTTGGCGCATGCTAGACCGCAGTAACGCCAAAGCCTCTTCAAAGGCTTGAATAGTCCCAGCAAGCGCTTTGATGCGGTATTTTGCGCTTTTTGCAACCACCATTTCCGCTGTAGCCTCATCTAGATTTTTAGCCGCGGCTCGGGCAGTCTCTGCGACATCTTCTTCCGCGAATAGTGGAACTGAAAGATAGCCTGAAAATAACACAAGGCAAAGGGATATGCATTGCAGTTTTTTCATGAACGTATTAGAGATAATCCTGTCATCTCCATCGGTTTTTGGAGCCCCATTAATTCAAGCAAGGTTGGCGCGATGTCACAAAGTCTACCGCCGTCGATTAGTCTTTTACCTTCACCTGCATTTATGAGTGACACTGGCACTAGATTTAAGGTATGCGCAGTGTGCGGAGCTTGCGTATCTGGTTCGATCATAGTTTCACAATTTCCATGATCTGCAGTTAGAAGCATTTTGCCATTCACTTGTTTAAGGGCCCTTATTACTTCTCCCAACGCTTTGTCAATGGATTCACAGGCTTTGATCGCTGCCTGTAAGTTACCAGTATGCCCAACCATATCAGGATTTGCATAATTCACTATGATTAGGTCATATCCTTGTTGAAGAGCTATCAAAAACTGCTTTGTCACTTCTTTCGATGACATCTCGGGCTGCATATCATAGGTTGCCACATTTGGTGACTTGGGCATTTTGCGATCCTCGCCAACCTCGGATGCCTCTTTGCCTCCATTAAAGAAAAAGGTCACATGCGGATATTTTTCAGTTTCAGCTAGTCGGAACTGTCGTTTATTCTTTTTAGCTACCCAGGCGCCCAACGTATTCACAATTTCTTCTTTGGGAAAGCATGTTGTCATAAACTGGTCATGCTTTTTGGAATAAGTTACCATACCCAAAATCGTAGACCATTCTGGACGGCCTGAGATGTTAAAGCTATCGAAACCCGAAAGTCCAATTGCTGCTAGAATTTCGCGCGCTCGGTCTGCACGAAAATTCAGGCAAAATACTCCGTCACCCTGCTTTGCTCCTGCATAATCTCCAATTGCCGTGGCGGGGATGAATTCATCGCTGAATGTTCGCGCATAGGCACCTTCGATTGCAATTTTAGCAGTCTTGGCCCGAACTTTTGATATGCCATTTATCATCGCCTCGAAGGCAGTTCTGACTCGTTCCCAGCGATTATCCCTATCCATCGCATAATACCGTCCACATACCGTTGCAATTCGCGCTGTTGCAGGTAGCGCTTCTTCTAACTGGGATAAATATGTTAAGGCAGAACTGGGTGCAACGTCCCGTCCATCCGTAATCGCGTGGATTTCTGTTGGAATATTCGCCTTTTCAAGAGCTTGCAAAACGGCTATCAGATGGGAGATATGGCTATGCACACCGCCATCTGAGATAAGTGAAATGAGATGTGCTACTCCGCCTACGGCTTCTAGCTTGGCGATGAAACCTTTCAGTGCCGGGTTCTCAAAAAAGGATCCATTTTGGATGGCTAGGTCAATTTGACCCAAATCCATTGCAACAACCCGACCCGCGCCGATATTTACATGGCCGACTTCAGAATTGCCCATTTGACCTTCTGGCAGACCTACATCTGGTCCGTGGGTTATTAACTGTGAGGATGGAAACTCGGCCATGATACGGTCTATATTGGGCGTCTCGGCTAAATAAGGCGCGTTACCAGCTCCTATGTCACTGTGACCCCAGCCATCTAGAATACAAAGAACGACCGGTTGCTGGTCCATTGTTAAATCCTTTTACCGTAACGATCTATTGCGATGTACATTTCAACGCAAGCTTTCAAAAGCCTAAATCAAATAATCAACTTTCTAAGTTCGATGGTAAGGCTTATGGGCGAGGATTGTAACAGCGCGATAAATTTGTTCGCATAGCATGACTCTAGCCAAGAGATGTGGCCAAACCATTTTGCCGAATGATAATTTAGTACAACTCTGCGATTTTAAAGATGCGTCAAGTCCATCTGCACCTCCGATTACAAAAGCTAGATCCTTTATGCCTTGATCCCGCAGAGTGGCAAAAAATTTTGCGAACTCTGGTGATGTCATTTGTTCACCGCGTTCATCCAAAACGGTAAGATGGCAAACATGGGGTAATGAGCGCTGTAAGAGAAAAGCTTCTGCAGCCATTCCGGCATTCTTCTTATCTTCAACCGTAATGAGCGACAAAGGCCCAAGGCTCAAACCTCGCCCTAGTTTATCAAAGCGTGTTTTGTAGTCGTCAATAAGTTGTTTTTCTGGACTCGACTTGAGCCGCCCGACAGCGCAAACAGAAACTCGCATAAGTGCTTAACCTTGGTCAGACATTTTTTGTGCCGACTAGTGTCGGTTGCCACATTTTTTCAAGCTGATAGAACTCACGCACTTCAGGGCGGAATACATGGACAATAATATCCCCAGTATCGACAATGATCCAGTCTCCGCTATCTTTACCTTCTATCCGTGAGTGGCGGTTAAGGCTAAATTTTAGATGATCTGATAACTTTTTAGCTATGGCATTCACCTGGCGCGATGATGTGCCAGAAGCAACAAGCATGTAGTCGCCAATAGTGGATTTTCCACGGAGGTCAATCTGTACGACATCTTCAGCTTTGGTGTCAGAAAGAGATTTTAGAATGTTGGCTAACAGCTTTTCGCTTGTCACACCTTTCAGCGCTTTATTTAATAAAGACGGCTGGGTTGCAGTAGGAACTGCATCGACGGATAATGTCAGGATTTTATCTCCTCAAGTAATATGCCACATCCCGTGACACTGGGTTTTGAATTTATAATAGCACCAGTTCGGAAAATTCTCAACGATACCCAAAAAAATTATGCTCCAATGTTGCAAGTTGACAAAGCCAATCTAACTTCAAAAAACTTACAAATTTAAATAGTGCGCAAAAAAGTATGGTTATCTGACCACAAAAACTACTTTAAGTGCTCTTCGGTTGTTTTGGTTATCATAATTATAACGTTAAGCTTATGTGATGAACTCTTCCTACAAGGTGTTGCGCTGAAATTTTCCCACCTTGATGCAGATTCGATTCGAGCTTATAGAGGAAGATGCTATGAATGCGAATTTTGATATACCGGAGAATGTACGACTACTGTTGTTCTTTTTTGGGCGCTATGAAAAATTCATTGCTCGAGGATGTGCCCTGCCCAACACGAACTATTTAAGCCATTATTTAAATTTCACGGGAGAGGAATAGAATGACCGCCCCGAAAACACTGTATGATAAGATCTGGGACGCCCATGTTGCGCATGAATCTAAAGACGGAACTTGCCTGCTGTATATAGATCGTCATCTTGTGCATGAAGTCACAAGCCCACAGGCGTTTGAAGGTCTACGAATGGCTGGTCGCAAAGTACGCGCCCCTGAAAAGACAATAGCGGTGCCGGATCACAATGTTCCCACTACTCTGGATCGTGCAAATGGTATCAAGAACGAAGAAAGTCGTATTCAGGTTGAAGCTCTAGATAAGAATGCTAAAGATTTTGGCGTTCACTATTATCCTGTTTCAGATGTCCGCCAGGGCATAGTTCATATCGTTGGCCCTGAGCAAGGATGGACCCTTCCCGGAATGACAGTGGTCTGTGGCGATAGTCATACGGCGACCCACGGTGCATTTGGATCTTTGGCACATGGCATCGGTACCTCCGAAGTCGAGCACGTTCTTGCTACACAGACACTTATTCAGAAAAAATCAAAAAATATGAAAGTTGAAGTCACTGGCAAATTGCTGCCTGGGGTTACAGCAAAAGATATTACCTTATGTGTTATTGGTAAAACGGGTACCGCCGGCGGGACAGGTTATGTGATCGAATACTGTGGCGAAGCGATCCGTGATTTGTCGATGGAAGGCAGGATGACAGTTTGTAATATGGCCATTGAAGGGGGCGCTCGGGCCGGACTTATTGCGCCTGATGAAGTGACTTACCAATATTGTAATGGACGCCCACATGCGCCAAAGGGTGCTGAATGGGACGCTGCAGTTACTTATTGGAACACTCTTTTTACTGATGAAGATGCTTATTTTGACGAAGTGATCACGATCAAAGGTGAAGATATTGCGCCGGTTGTAACGTGGGGAACATCTCCAGAAGATGTGTTGCCAATCACCGCTTCGGTCCCTTCCCCAAATGATTTTGATGGGGGCAAAGTAGACGCGGTAAAGCGTTCTCTAAACTATATGGGCTTGCAAACAGGAACACCACTTTCAGATATCATGATTGACACAGTCTTTATCGGCTCATGTACTAATGGTCGCATAGAAGACCTTCGTGCAGCGGCTGCAATACTTAAAGGGCAAAAGATCAAGAATGGCATGCGAGCCATGGTCGTCCCTGGGTCAGGCCTTGTGCGTGCTCAGGCCGAAGAAGAAGGCTTGGCAGATATCTTTAAGGAGGCTGGTTTTGAATGGCGTTTGGCAGGCTGTTCAATGTGCCTTGCAATGAACCCAGACCAGCTGGCTGCAGGTGAGCGATGCGCTGCTACGTCGAACCGTAACTTTGAGGGCCGACAAGGCAGGGGTGGGCGTACGCATTTGATGTCCCCAGGTATGGCAGCAGCTGCTGCGATTACTGGAAAGCTTACCGATGTGCGGGAGATGATGTAATGGATAAATTTACGGAACTAAGTGGTGTCGCAGTTCCCATGCCGTTGATAAATATCGATACGGATATGATTATACCAAAGGTTTTTTTGAAAACGATCAAGCGATCTGGACTTGGCGTAAATTTGTTTCATGAAATGCGGTACGATGATGACGGTCATGAAATAACGGATTTTGTTCTGAATAAACCTCAGTATCGCAATTCGCAGATTATTGTTGCTGGTGATAACTTCGGCTGTGGATCATCACGCGAACACGCTCCCTGGGCGATTAAAGATTTTGGTATTAGGTGCGTAATATCGACCAGTTTTGCAGATATCTTTTATAACAACTGCTTTAAAAACGGAATTTTGCCTATTGTTCTGCCAAAAGAACAGGTCGATTTACTGATGAAAGACGCTGAAAAAGGTGCTAATGCCCGAATCCAAATTGATTTATTAGGCCAGACTGTGACGTCTTCAGATGGAGTGGTCATGAATTTTCAAGTAGATGACTTTAAGAAACACTGCTTATTGAATGGATTGGATGATATTTCGCTAAGCCTTGAAAAATGTGACGCTATAACAAGATATGAGACTAAGGTCGCTGACAGTCATCCTTGGGTTTAACACATTTACAACATTATAACGAAAAAGCTTTTGGAAATGACTTTGAATGGTTTTGCGGAAACTCGTGAAATCATGCGGGCAGTCTTGAGACTTCTGCGATGTTATTTGATTTGAACTTAAATGTTACGATAAGGATGAAAAGTTTATTTTGGAAATTTACGCTTATGGTTTCATAGCTGAGTGCCGGTGGTTTTCTGTAACATGCAAAAATGAAGCCCAACACTAAGAGTTGGTAAAATCTGGAAATGGCCTTGAATTTATCCAAAGAACTATCAATCAGAATGTAAATTTTCTCGATACGAGTTCTAGGCGAGATCAAAATTTTTCATTTGCAAATTTAGCTTGTACTGCATGAGGGAGTGTTATGGGCAGCAAAGATATTAAATGTTCTAGGAATTTGAATATACGGCTCTAGCTAAACTTTGCATATGTGGATTGAATGCGAGATCTGTAGTAAAATTTGGATTTTAAAGGCTTGTGGCTTGACCCTTCTGGTCACAATCGCTACGCGCTAGAGAGTTGAAATTATTATTCGGAGCAAACTTATCTATGACAAAACCTTCGCTTTTGATTTTACCTGGTGACGGTATCGGACCGGAAGTAATGACCGAGGTTAGAAAAGTAATATCTTGGTTTGGAGAAAATCGGGGTCTGGAATTTGACTTGAGCGAAGATTTGGTCGGTGGGTGCGCCTACGACGCGCACGGTACGCCCTTGCATGACGATGTGATGGCAAAAGCTCAGGAGGTTGATGCAGTTTTGCTTGGCGCAGTGGGAGGCCCAGAATATGATAATCTTGGCTTTGACCTCAAGCCTGAAAGGGGTCTCTTGCGTCTGCGCAAAGAAATGGACCTATTTGCGAACTTGAGGCCAGCCCAGTGTTTTGATGCATTGGCAGATTTTTCATCTTTAAAAACAGAGATAGTAGCCGGGCTCGATATCATGATTGTGAGGGAATCTACGTCGGGTGTGTATTTTGGTGAACCGCGCGGTATTTTCCAAGAAGGTAATGAGCGCATAGGGCTTAACACACAGCGCTACACTGAAAGCGAAATCGATCGCGTTGCACGCAGCGCCTTTGAACTGGCGCGTCGGCGCAATAATAAGGTATGCTCAATGGAAAAAGCCAACGTTATGGAATCTGGAGTGCTTTGGCGCGAGATTGTCCAAAAGGTGCATGACGCGGACTACACTGACGTAGAGTTGACCCATATGTACGCTGATGCGGGGGCGATGCAGCTCTGTCGTTGGCCCAAGCAGTTTGATGTGATTGTCACCGATAACTTATTTGGCGACATTCTCTCGGATACGGCTGCTATGCTTACAGGAAGTCTTGGAATGTTGCCCTCTGCAACGCTTGGTCCGTTTATGGAGAATGGAAGACCCAAAGCTATGTATGAGCCCGTTCACGGGTCTGCCCCTGATATTGCAGGGAAGGGTAAAGCCAATCCAATAGCGTGTATTTTAAGCTTTGCCATGGCGCTTAGATATTCTTTTGATAATGGAGCAGAGGCCAATATGCTGGAACAGGCTATTGAATCAGTCCTGGCTAGCGGTGCACGGACTCCGGATTTGATGGGGCCGGATGACGGTAAGCCGTTCACTACATCACAGATGGGAGATGCTATCGTCGCTGCATTGAGGTAGTATAAACAGTTCCCAAGCTGCTTACCGAGTGTTGGGTTTGATAGCTTTCAAAAGGCGTTGCAGACTAATCATGGGAACCGTTGCAAACTTTCATAAATGATTTACGCAACGCAGTAGTAGAATGTTGATGCTCAGATCACGACCTTGATTTTTTTTTGCTTCGTAACCTCAAAAACTTTTTTATAGCGATTTATCTCACTCGCTGGCCCCATTGCTTTGTTGGGGTTATCTGAAAGTTTGACTGTTGGGTGGCCTTCGGCAGACACTGCTTTGCAGACCAAGGAAAATGCATCTAACTCACCGTTTGGAGCCAGGCCTCTGAAATCATTGGTGAGATTAGTTCCCCAGCCAAAGGTCACAGAGACAAGTCCAGAGAACTGTTTGTGAAGCTTTTGGATCGTATCCGTATCAAGACCGTCGGAGAAGATCACAAGCTTATCTCTTGGATCTTCCCCTTGCTCTTTCCACCATCGGATCGCATTTTCGGCTCCGACCGCGGGGTCGCCGCTATCAATTCTGATCCCAGTCCAAGAGGCCAGCCAATCGGGTGCATTCTTTAAAAAACCTTCTGTCCCAAAGGTATCAGGCAAAATAATCTTAAGATTACCATCATGCTCCTCTTGCCAGTCTGAGAGGACTCTGTAGGGCGCATTTGCCAATTCGTTGTCGTTTTTTGACAGTGCGGCGTAGACCATAGGAAGCTCATGCGCATTGGTTCCTATCGCTTCAATCTCGCGGAAGCGCGCAATCGAGCAATTCGAAGTACCGATAAATTTATTTCCAATTCCTTCTAGCATGGCTTGGACGCACCAATCTTGCCATAAATATGAGTGCCGCCGCCGCGTGCCAAAATCGCCTATACGTAATCCATCAATTTTGCGCAGCGTTTCAATTTTCTGCCAGAGCTTTGTCATTGCGCGCGCGTAGAGCACTTGGAGCTCAAATTTACCCATTTTTTTCAGGGCACTCCGGCTGCGCAACTCCATGAGAACTGCAAGGGCGGGGATTTCCCACATCATTACCTCGTGCCAAAGTCCCTCAAACGTGAGCTCATACTGGCCATCTCGTTTCTCAAGATGATAATCTGGCAGTTGAAGTTTCTCGAACCATTCCATGAAATCAGATCTAAACATTTGACGTTTACCATAAAAAGTATTGCCTCTCAGCCAAGTGCTTTCACCCCGTGTGAGGCGTAAGCCTTTAATATGATCAAGCTGCTCTCGTAATTCACCCTCGTCTATTACTTCTGTGAGACGTACGTTTTTGGATCGGTTAATAAGACTAAATGTTACGTTGGTGTTCAGTTTGTTGCGAAAAATCGACTGGCACATCAAAAGTTTGTAAAAGTCAGTATCAATCAGGGATCTTACAATTGGATCGATTTTCCATTTGTGATTCCAGACGCGAGTTGCAATATCGGCCATCTAGCTCTCCAAAGTTACGCCTGCAGCTATCATGGCAGAGCGCGCTGAGTCTAGCGATCCCCCAAGGTCGATGGCTTTTGTCAAGTTTTCTAAAACACGTGTTTTATATCCCAGTTTTGCTGCGTCTACGGCAGAGAAGTTGACGCAAAAGTCAGTTGCCAAGCCAACTAGATCGATGGCGGTTACACCTCTCGTATTGAGATAACCATGAAGCCCAGTCGGAGTCTTTTGGTCATTTTCAAAAAACGCAGAATAACTGTCTATTTCTGGATTATAACCTTTACGCACAATTAGATTAGCGGGATCTGTATTCAGGTCGGGATGAAAAGCGGCACCTTTTGTTCCTTGTATACAATGGTCTGGCCATAGAACCTGAGTCCCATAAGGCATCTCAAACGTTTCAAGGGGGGATTTGCCCTCTTGTGAACTTGCAAAAGAAGAATGACCCCCTGGATGCCAATCTTGAGTTAATGCAATAACTTCGTAATCATTCATTTTGTCATTTATGAGTGAAACTATGCTGTCGCCATCGACTACAGCCAAGGCACCCCCAGGACAAAAGTCATTTTGAACATCTATTACAACAAGAGCGGTTTGCACAAAATATATCCTTGAGTTTTTCTGCCTACAATTTTGTCGTGAACTTCGTCTTAGTGCAAGCGCAATTCAGACTGGATTTCAGTGATCTTGCCGTCAATAGTCGATGCAAACGGCCGTTCAATGTTGTATCTGTATTTTGTTGTTGATAGTAAACTTATCAAATTGGTCACTAAAAGATGAATTATTATAGCTTAAAAAGTCGAATATGATGCGTCCGCGGTTTGAATTGCCATGTCTGAAAAACAGCGGTTGACTCATAAGGAAATTGATCTTCAGTGTCGGCTAAGTTTAAGCCGGACCGCAGCATTTGTAATACTTTATTTTGCTTTAACATGGTTCGCTTTATTATGGTGCATTGGCGATCGCGCTGGGATGTTTGCTTCTGGGTTTATAGCTTTAATATGTGTGGTAAATTTAACTATATTGAAGTTTTATCAAAATATTCTTGCCCGATCTGTTTGGCTTCTGAGCGCGACTATATCTACGGTTGTTGGCCTAGTCTTTACAGTTCCAACAACTGATGTGGATTTGTTATTTCTTCCCATATTGGCCATTCCATTTCTATCGTTTTCTTGGAAATTTGAGCGGGTAATTCTTATAGTCTTTTTGGTGATCCCGGTAATTTCTTGGCTAGTGGTGGCCAACTACGATGTGATTGGAACGGCTGATGTTTTATTTGGTGCGCCGCTGCTTAATTCAGCACTTAATATTGATATAGCAAATTTTGGCCTGAGGTTGACCGTCGCATTACTTTTCTGTGCTTTGCTGTACTACTTCATAAAGTTGACTTCTGAAACTGAAAGCGAACTTTATTGGGCCGGTATTAAATCCGAAAATTCGACAAGAGCTAAAGGTGACTTCTTAGCTAATATGAGCCATGAAATCCGAACGCCGATGAGTGGCATCATTGGGATGGTAGAAGTCATCGATACGTTAGATAATTCTGACGAACAAAAAAAGATGACGTCAATAATACGAAATGCAGCCTTTTCACTTTTGCAAATTATAAATAATATTCTTGATTTCAGTAAGATAGATGCTGGCAAAATGATCATAGAGAAAACTAAAACTGACCTACTGTCTGTTATTGAGGATGTCGTGATTACACAACAGCAGTTCTCTGATGATTGTGGCGTTAAACTGATTATGTCAATCGATCCAAAGGTGCCCAGATGGGTGCTTGCGGATGCTGGTCGCCTGACACAGGTCTTGCTGAATGTTCTAAGTAACACGATCAACTTCTCCAACGCTGATCTCACCGGGAAGAATGGCGTGGCAAATTTTTCTGTTGAAAAAGAGGAAAATAACTTTGTGAAATTCAAAATTCAAGATCAGTGCATAGGCATGTCTGAAGATGTACTTAAAGCTTTAAATCAGCCAGTCATGCACGGTGTGGCGTCAAGAACAGGGAGGGTTAACGGCACCGCTCTGGAAATGGCGATTGCTCAGAAGCTGGTCGAACAAATGAATGGGAAAATTTCCACTGAAAGTGAAGAGGGTCAGGGCACAACTGTAACCATTAATCTTCCGCTGCCAGAGGCTGATAGCGATGTCGAAAAAATTGATTTGAGCGGGCTGACCGTGGAATTGATAACTGAAGAAGGCGGGTTTGAAAATTTGACATTGGCTAAGACTCTGGAATCAATGGGCTTGTCGGTTTCTGAGACAAGGGCTTCAAACTCGCTCGACAACTATGCCCCTCCAAAAAGTGATGAGATAATCTATATTTTACAGCCGCATAATCAGACCACAGCAGAGATTTGGCAGAAAAAGCTTCATGCTGACATAAAGGGCGCAAAATTAATTGTGCTTTCAGCTAATAGGTCGGATCATATGGGACAATTAATGCCGGATGTTTTCCGTATACAAATGTTCCCACTGCTCCCGTCAGATTTGAGAAAAGCTCTTGGTGTTCTGGCTGGTCTTCGAGCCCCAGATGTTCAAAATAAACAAAAAATTCTGAATGCCATCGCTTTAGATGGTGAAATTTCTATGCGCAGTGATAAGACAATTCTGCTTGTTGAAGATAATGCGGTCAATCGAATCGTCTTGTTACAACAACTGAAAATACTTGGATTTAGGGCGGATTTTGCCAAAAACGGGAAAGATGGATTTGATAAATGGGCCGCTGGAGATTATGATATAGTCCTATTAGATTGCCAAATGCCATTGGTGGATGGTTTCGAAATGGCTGCTATGATTAGATGCCGGGAGGAGGAAAAAAATTCTGGCCGAACGCCATTAATTGCAATTACTGCAAATGCCTCAAAAGGAGATACTGAAAAATGTCTAGCAAGCGGCATGGATTACTATATTTCCAAGCCGGTAGAAATTAAAGATTTAGAAGTGACCCTACAGACCATACTAGAAATTAAAGCAGATTCTTATAACACTGGCGCAGGCGTTTTATAAAAACTCACCGAACCTTTCTCGTTCTATTTTTGATCGAACACCAAAAAAAGCGTCAGATAGAGGATAGTTTTTATTTTTAAAAAATTAAATTAGTTTACCGTGGCGGCAGTGATCCAATTACCAGCATATGATCCTGCGGGTACTTCTTTGACTATGACTGCTGGCGTTATAACCGGTTCTTCCATACCGTCGGGATTTTCTGTGCTTCTTAGATCTGCAACCGTTAATAGAAGAACGAGGTTTTAATATTTCTTCTTTATTATATGCGATAATTACTTACAGTTATATAGGTAAGCTCAATTAAAGTGAGTATGTGATACTCAAGTATAGTTACGGCCTGGAATATAGGCTTAATCTGATATAGAAGATTTGCTCTTAAATTATTAATACTTGGGTCCCTACTTTAGCTAGTTTGAATAGTTCAGATATATGTTCGTTGTAGAGCCCTATACAACCGTTAGATGATCTACGGCCAATTTTGCGTGTGTCATGAGTGCCATGAATACGATAAAATCTCCAGCTAAGATAAAGCGCATGAGTTCCAAGTGGATTATCTGGACCGGGGCCTATAAAACTAGGCCACTCTGGATTACGCTCTAGCATAGAGGGTGTTGGTCGCCAGCTTGGACCAACAATCTTTTGCGTAACCTGAGTTCTTCCCCGTCTGGTCAACTCTTCACTTAAAGGCACACTCGACGGGAATAGCTTGTATATGGTTTCATCTTCTGACCAATAATGCAAAGCTCTAGAAGAAATATCGACTAAGATTGCACCATTATTTAAATTAGAAAAATATGACGTCCACTCAAGCGCCCGGAAGCTGGAAACATTGTGACGCACAGTATTGGAGACTTCGCTTTCAAATTCAGTGGCAGCAGCTTCGGTTACATCTGTTTGTGCCATGCCTGGCAAAGCCAGCATAGAAATCCCAGTTGTGATAAAATGGCGCCGTGTTTGCCAGATCATATAATGCTCCGATAAATTAAATATACTAAACTCACGCTATAAAATAGTGCAGCAATGTCTCAATCTCTATTTAAACCCATGTTACCGCATTATAATCTAGCAATCATAGTTTGATTGGGAACCCTCAACAATATAACATCTTAGTTGAAAAATCGTTTGAGGGAAAGATGCTGAAATTATCTTATAAGATTTTGATGGTAGTTATGCTTTTGGCGTCTTGCTCTTCAGATCTGTCAACTATGGGGCCAGATGGAAAACCTCTACCTAAGATCTATAGACTATCCATGCAAAAAACTGCGGAAGTGCAGTTTAGGATGCTTGATGCCGTAAATGCTCTTCGCAGCTCGTCTGGGGTGGGCGAGGTGAGTTTGAATTCCAGATTAAATGCTGCGGCGGCGACCCATTCGCGGGACATGTACATTCAGAATCGGCCTTGGCACTTTGGTTCGGATGGGTCATCGCCTCTCGATCGTGTTAGGCGTGTTGGGTATTTGGGACAACTCTCTGGTGAGGTTATCTCTGAAACCTATGAAACAGAATTAGAAACTTTGTCGGCTTGGGTAAAAAATGAAAACACGCGTCGCGTACTGCTTGATTCCAACGCCAAGGAATTGGGTTTTTCCTGGCACCAAGAAACAAGTGGTAAAATCTGGTGGGTGCTGGTTCTTGGTGAAAATTCCCTTAGTGACGAGGTGTCTAGGGTCGAATAAAAATTGGTGTCCCAATATTCACTGCAGCATATATTTCCCTCATGTCTTTGTTGCGCAGTGCAATGCACCCTTCAGTCCAATCTCGAGTAAAATAATGAGGTTTGCTGTCTTCGCCGTGTATGAAAATATCACCGCCTGCAGACTTTCCGAAAGATTTGGCTTCGGCCAAGTCCCTCTTGTTTGGATAGGAAATACCCAACGATAAAAAGAAACGGCTTTTGGGGTTCTTGCGATTGATATAATACATACCCTCGGGCGTTTTGCCGTCGCCACTAATCTTTTTATCGCCTATTGGATCAAAACCAAGCCCGACACGATAATCCTTAATCATCTCTTTGCCGCTAAAGAGATATAATTTTCTGGCGCTTTTAATTACGACTAGACTGGTGATTGCGGGAGAACTGTAACCCGAGGAATTTCTGGATGTACTGAAAAGATTAAATTGCATGCAACCGCTAAGGACGCAAAGCAATAAAACCATTAAAACTGAACGAAGGTAAAACATATAGACTGCTCATTTTTTTATTTTAGTGGAAAATTTGACACTTCAAGATAAGTACTTGGTTTAAATATTGCTCTTTTTGGAGTAACTGGGAAAATAACATCAGGCAACTTAATAAAATAGTTAAACTTGGTTTGAGATAGTTTGATAGGATTTAGACCCGCCTATATCTAATATTTAACCTTTATCATTTGAAGAAACTGCCGACCAGCTCTATATGAGAGGACCACCGGAATTGATCGACTGTTTGTACAAACTGCAGGTCATAGCCATTTGTAGTAAGAGTGGCAGCATCGCGTGCAAAGCTAACCGGATTGCATGAAACATATGCAATCATTTTGATATTGCTTTTGCTAAGAGCGGCGATCTGTGCATCTGCACCTGCGCGGGGTGGGTCAATAATGGCTGCGTCAAATTTATCCAATTCATCTGGCAGAAGAGGGTGGCAAATTAGGTCGCGGGTCTCATGGGTCACTTTTTTCAAACCAAGTGCGTGTCTCCAGCCTTTGTCTAAAGCAGCCATCATATCTTTATTACCTTCAACGGCGTGAACTTCTGTAGTTTCTGCAAGCGGCAGGGAAAAAGTACCGCTACCGCTGAACAGATCAACCACTCGTTTTGCACCTTTAAGTATTTTTTTTACAGTTTTCAGCAGGTCTTCCTGTCCTTCTGTCGTCGCTTGAAGAAAGCTACCCGGTGGTGGAAAGACTGTTGCTGTACCAAATTTTTGCGAGGGCGCATGACGTACGGCGATTATTTCTTTATTCCAAGTTAACCGTGCCAACTGATATGCTTCAGTCTGCTGTGCAAGGCTGGCATGCATAGGCCCATCAAGCTGCTTTCCGCCTTCTATGGCAATGTCAAGGCCAACCTGCGAAGTAGTTACCTGAGCCCTTAGTTCGCCTTTTCGGCTTATCCCGAAAATGGCAAAAGCCTCGATAATTGGTAAGGCTGCGAGAAGATCAGCATTAAGTAGCTGGCAATTTGAAATTTTGACAATGACGCCAGAGCCTCTTGCATGGAAACCTGCCAAGGCGCCTTTCTTAGTGCGCCGTGCGGAAAACGTCGCCCGGCGTCGCGATGCGATTGGCGAAGTTAGGCAGGTGCGCAGCTTAGTTAAAATTCCGTGCGCGGCGAGCGCTTGTGCGACTATTGCGACTTTCCAGCCAGAAACAAATTCATCAGACGCATGTTGTAACTGGCAACCGCCACAGGTTTTGAAATGGGTGCAAGGAGGGCGTACGCGGTCAGAGGACGGTTCAATAATCTTGATTTGTTCAAGTGACTTGGCATTTTTTATCCCACGTATGATTTCGCCGGGCAGGGTGAGAGGAGCGTAATATCCGCCCTCTGTGATTCCGTTGCCATGATGACCGAGGCGCATGATGTTAAATTCTTCCATAGGAGAGGTCTAAAGAATGTTTGCCAGATTATAAATAGCTTTTGACATCTATTCTGCTGCCTTAACATCGATAAAACCGCCTGACTGGCGGTTCCAGAATCTTGCATAAAGCCCATCTTGGGCTAAAAGCTTTTTATGGCTACCTTCCTCGGCGATCTGACCCTTATCCATGACTAAAATGCGATCCATTCGTGCAATGGTGGACAGGCGATGAGCAATGGCGAGGACAGTTTTACCTTGCATTACTCGTTCAAGGGCCATTTGGATCGAAGCTTCTACTTCGCTATCCAGCGCGCTTGTAGCCTCATCCAGCACTAAAATAGGTGCATCTTTCAATATGGCACGGGCAAGCGCAATGCGCTGGCGTTGGCCCCCGGACAGTTTAACCCCGCGCTCGCCAAGATGCGCGTCATATCCAGTCCGTCCCTTGCTATCAATGAGGTCATGAATAAATTTATGCGCCTCTGCCTTTTGGGCGGCTGCGATCATTTCTATTTCACTGGCCTCAGGCCGTCCATAAAGGATATTATCACGAGCAGAGCGATTGAACATTGATGTCTCTTGCGTGACCATGCCGATGTGGTCGCGCAGACTGTCTTGGGTGACGTGGCCGATATTTTGACCGTTAATGGTCACGCTACCACTTTCGGCATCGTGCAGGCGCAAAAGCAGAGAGACAAGCGTTGATTTACCTGCGCCTGAGGCTCCCACGATACCAAGCTTTTCTCCCGGATTTATCGTAAGCGAGACATTTGTAATGCCACCAGTCTTGCGTCCATAAGCAAAGGTGAGTTTTTCAAAACGTATCTGGGCTGTATCGATCTCTAGGACTCGTGCATTTTCTGCATCAGTCAGCAAATGTGGTGGGGTCAGCGTGTGCATTGCGTCTTCGACTTCTCCAAGATTAGTGTAAATGGTTATCAACGAAAAGCTGACCCAGCCAGCCATCATCATCAGACGCATAGCGACTGACCCTGCTGCGACAACTGCTCCAGGAGTACTGTTTCCAGTTGCCCAGAGCGCAATTGTAGAGCCAGTGACGGCGATGAAAATAACGCCAGAATAAATCAAAAGGTAGGTTCTAAAGCGCGTAAGGCTTTTGCCGTACTCAACCGAGGTGTTACGCAAGTGGTCGAACGCTTCTAAGGCCGCTCTATCTTCGTGGCGAGAATTGGCAAAAAGCTTTACAATGCTGATATTGCTCACTGTATCGACAATCTGACCCGTTACTGAGGCCTGCGCATTTGCCTTTTCTGCTGAGGTTAATCTGATGCGTGGGAGAAAAAAACGCATTAGGCCATAAAATCCTGTAAACCATATTCCGACGACGAGGCCGATGCGCCAATCTATGCTGCTTATAATTAAAATTGCTGCAATAACTGAGGCAATTGCAAAAAGCACAGTATGAAGAAACTCTACAACTACATCTGTCAAGGCCGATGCGGCCTGAACTTCTTTTTGTGCTATCCGGCCGGCAAAATCATTGTCAAAAAAGCTGGTTGACTGGCCCAAGGTCCAGCGGTGTAAACGCGTCGCAATTAATTTACGCAGGTTAGGGCCAACGATAACAGATTGCGCGTAGGCTGAGCCAATGAAAAATATTGGCCGGACAATTAAAATAAATGCGCAAGCTGTGATCAGAAAAAAACCCTGTTCGGCAAATAGTTGATGCGGGCCAGTCTCTAAAACGACATCAAGGACAATACCCAGCAATGCTGCTGTCAACATTTCGACAACCCCAGAGATAATACTGGCAAAAGCGGCTAGCGCCAACACAAAATAGCTCCCCATTAGGCACCAATTTATAAAAGGCGTAAGTACCTGCGGTGGTGGTCCTTTGGCCGGATTATGAGTGCTCAGCCAGTTTTGAGGGGGTTGAAGGTTAGGCCACATGAATGAAACCACCCGATTGGCGGGCCCAAAAGCCAGCATAAAGATGATCAAGCTCTAAAAGCTCACGGTGCGTACCATCTTCGACAATGCGGCCTTCATCCATGACTAAAATTCGATCCATACGAGCGATAGTAGACAGCCTGTGAGCGATAGCGACAACGGTTTTTCCTGACATCATGGAATAAAGCGTATCCTGAATAGCAGCCTCTATCTCACTATCTAGGGCGCTTGTCGCCTCATCCAATAGCAAAATAGGAGCATCTTTTAAAATGACCCTGGCAAGGGCGATACGCTGGCGTTGGCCGCCAGATAGTTTGACCCCGCGTTCGCCAACTTGGGCGTCATATCCCGCCCGGCCTTCGGGGTCTTGAAGGCCCAAAATAAACTCGTGAGCTTCAGCCTGTTTTGCTGCGTTGATGACTTCCACGTCGCTTGCATGCTTGAAGCCGTACCGGATATTGTCGCGCACGGATCGGTGTAACAGGCTGCTATCCTGCTGGACCATTCCGATTTGGCCGCGCAGACTTGCTTGGGTTGCCAGTGAGACATCCTGACCATCTATTTCGATCCGCCCGCTCTCAATATCGTAAAAGCGCAATAACAATTTAAGCAGTGTTGACTTACCAGCACCAGAACGGCCAATTAGCCCTACTTTTTCGCGTGGCTTGATAGTCAGGTCTAAATTATTCAAACCCCCACTTTGCCGCCCATAATGATGTGTCAAATTGGTAAAACTTATACCGGGATTTACCACTGAGAGGTCTTTGGCCTCTGGTATATCTACAAGCGCAATAGGTTGGGCAATCGTTTTCATACCTTCAGATACTATCCCAAGTTCGCGGAAGTAAGTCGTTACAGCCCACATGATCCAGGCTGTCATTGAGTTTAGCCTTAAGACAAGTGCGGACGCTGCGGCGACAATCCCTGCAGTTGCCTGACCATTTGACCATAGAATGATCCCCCAACCGATGACACCAACAATCAAAAACCCATTTATGAAAACTAAAATTGCATCCATCGATGTGTAGATGCGCATTTCTTTTTTGACAGTAATACGGGTACTCTCGATAGCCTGTTTGGCATAATCTAACTCGTTAGTTTCATCGGCAAACATTTTGACTGATTGAACATTGGTATAGCCATCTACTATTCGACCGTTAAGTTCAGAACGGGCATCTGAAGACGCTTCTGAGGCAGGTTGAACTCGGCTTACGACCCATTTTAGCAAAATAAGGTAACACACAAACCACACAACCAATGGGACGGTCAAACGGATATCTGCCTGCCAAAGAATAAAAAATGATCCTAAAACATAAGCAAGTGCATAACTTATAGCATCAAAGACTTGAAACACTACAGCGTTTGCGGCCGGTGGTGTTTGCATCACACGATTAGCTATCCGGCCAGCAAAATCATTTTCAAACCAGCCTACAGATTGTCTTAGAACGTGACGGTGTGCACGCCAGCGAATGAGTGTTCCCAAATTCGGCATGAGGGTATTGTTTAAAAGGGCGACGTCTAGGGTGATAATGATTGGGCGCACAAATATAACTAGAAAGGCTAAAATAATGAGCAAAGTTTTGTACTCATCAAGCACCGCCGAAGGGTCGCCTTGCATTACGTCGACGATCCAGCCAGTAAAATAGATGAGGGAAAGTTCAGTTGCAGCAATGGCAAACGCCATGATGGTAGCTACGATAAAGACCCCATAAAATGGACGACAGTAGTGCATCATGAACGGAAGAATACGCTTTGGGGGCGTATCCATTTCTTCATAATTCACATAGGGATCAACTAGACTTTCGAAAAAGTGGAACATGTTGGAACTTTCCTAAAACGCAATAAAAAGCCTTTAAAGATATCTGATTTTTGAGGATTGTAAATATCGCACAATTCAGATTTTATTTTCAGCTACTCCAAAGATATAAGCAGAACATGAATCCAATCATCATAAAAGCCAAAGAGACGTTGAACTAAAATCCTTTTTTATTATTTATAAGATACCTGCAGTTTACTGGCTTATAAGGCCCCAAAGTGATGCTGAGCATAGCCTGCAACGGTAAACGTAACAGTGACAACTATAGATGTTGTAAAAGGGACAGCAGGATCAATGAGTTGGTCCGCCAAAGTAATGAACATGGTCCAGTCTTTAATATCGAGTTATTACAAACTCGTCACTTCCAAAGATTTGAAAGGTATTGCCTAGACCATAAGAAGAAGCTATTTTAAAAGAAGTATAGTGCAGAACAATAGTCTCCACTAATCGAAGGTTCTATGTAAGTCGAAGGCGTTGATGAAAAATATTTTTCAATAAAGTCCCAAATTTAAGACCATCATTGCATATCCTAGCGCAATCCCCAGCATATGTATTAAAGAAGGCTGATATCCAAAATTTAGCCAAGAGGCAGCGAACAAGGTATCATTGCGTTAGGGTGCAAAAACGGTATATGATGCCATCTATAAACGCCAAAAGAGTGTTTGATTGCACATGAGTTTCTAATTACAAACTAAAACGTTTATAAAAGGCTATAATAAGTTGGATGAGTGTAAAAGGTCGCTCCGCGATAGGTTAAATTCAGATGCGATCCAACGGGTTTCAAGTTGATCAAGTTTTTTACCCAAGGCCTCTCCTGAGTATTTCTTTAAAAGATCTTTTCCTTTAATTGGAAAGATCGCGGCTGAGCCAACGTCGGCTTTAATCAAATCCTGGTTAGCCATGGTAGTTCCAAACTGGACAGCGCGCAGCAAAAGGATGCTGTGCGATAGGTCTTTGCCAAAGCGATAGCCGAGTTCACCAGCTTGCAGGCTCGTACCAATATGCTCTCTTAAAAGACTAAGCGTGTTAGCCTCCGCGTTTGACAGCCGGAGTTCTGATTGTACATCTTTACCGCCGATGGACGCTAATCTACGCATTGCCTCAGCGCGCAAGCCACTAGCATCTTCGAGGTGGATCAAGATAGCGAGACCGGTATCGTCAGTGCCGGGCAGGATGTGGGTCAAAGCCCCAACGGCGCGCATCGCAGCGATGCTGGGGGCTGGATCTGGGGCGCCAAGCAATTTCCGCATTTCCGCACCGATACGCTCTTTTGAAAGAGATGATAGGCCATCTAGATTAACACTAATAGCGCTTAATGCGTCTGGATCAAAACCGTGATCGGGGTTAGCGTAATAAGCCGAAAACCGGAAGAAGCGTAGAATCCTAAGGAAATCCTCGCCAATGCGAGCGTGCGCATCCTCAATGAAATGAACACGTCCGGCCATTAGGTCATCCATACCATTCAAAGGGTCTATGACGTATCCTGTCGCGTCGGCGTAAAGTGCATTCATCGTAAAATCCCGGCGCTGGGCGTCGTCCACCATATCTTTTGAAAACTTTACTTGGGCATGTCGCCCGTCGGTTTTAATATCCTCACGAAAGGTTGTTACTTCATAGGACTGTCCCTGTGCCATCAGCGTTACTGTGCCGTGGTCTATTCCTGTTGGAATAGCCTTCAGGCCAGCCCTATCAGCAAGTAACATCGTTTGCTCTGGTCTGGCATCTGTGGCAATGTCCACATCGGTTACAGGGTGACCTAAAAGTGCATTGCGCACACAGCCTCCAACGAAATAAGCTTTGTATCCGGTTTGCTCAAACATCTTCAATACAGATTGTGCCCCTTTTGCCTCTATCCAGCTTTCTGTAAGCTTCATTTCTGTAATCTTTCGGCTAGTCCTCTGAGCATGCGCGCGGTTGCTCCCCATATATAATATGGCCCATATGGGACGGTATAGTATTTTCGGCATTTTCCAAAATCTAATCTGGCCCGGACGTAATAATTGCGGGGATCTGTAAGAAAGGACAAAGGGACTAGGAAAATTTCATCGACTTCGCTTTGTTGTCGTCGTAGAGCGACGGTTCCGCTAACGAGGCCGATAATGGGTGCGATGCGAAAGCCAGTGATTGTGATATGAGGTGTGAGGGAGCCCAGAACCTCTACCTTATCTGACGGCAGGCCTATTTCTTCCTTTGCTTCGCGCAAAGCGGTGCTAAAAACGTCGGCGTCTTCTGCTTCGACTTTGCCTCCGGGAAAGGCAATTTGACCTGGATGGTGCTTTAATGCTGCTGTGCGTTTTGTTAAGATAATGTGCGGCTGATCGTTTATAATTTGAACGGCCACTAATACAGCGGCTTCGCGGGGTGATTTAAACGTGATATTTTTATAGTTGCTGTTTAGATCAAAATCTGAAGATACCGAGGTTGATACGGCCAGACCACGCAAAAGCTGGTCTTTGATGTCAGCTGTCGATCTTAGCATCGAACCCTACTGTATTTGGTTCAAGAATGTAGTGTGCGCCGCAAAATTGGCAGTCAGCGGTCACGTTTCCATCCTCTGTAGTCATATGTGCAATATCTTTGGCTGAATAAATGGATAAAGATTGCCTGACGCGTTCTTCCGAACAAGTACAACCAAACTGGACATGCTGAGTATCGAAAACACGAGGATTTTCTTCGTGAAACAATCGTATCAAAAGCTCTTTAGGCGGCAGAGTTGGTCCAATCAATTCCAGTTCTTCAACCGTGTTCAGATGTAAATTTGCCCGTGTCCAGTTTTCCTCAGTTTCGCCACTTAATAAGTCTAATGCTTCTAAAAGGCCTCGTTCGCCCGAGCCACCCTCATGCGCTACAAACGGGTTTGCTTTGGGCATATGTTGTAGCATGATTCCTCCTGCACGCCAATGTTCTGGAATTCCCGGTTCAGTTGCTTTTCCAAAGCTAAGTGTAAACCTAGTCGGTAACTGTTCTGACTGTGCAAAATATGCTTCCGCGCTCGCTGAAAGGGATTCGGGCGCAAGCGGTGTAATTCCCTGGTAGGGCTGCATGCCTTTACCTTGATCGATCATTATTGCGAAATACCCTTTACCAACTTGTTTGATTGGTTCTTCATCTGTCAATCGATCTTTGTCATAGCTAGCGTAGGCGCGGATTTGAGCAGGTTTTCCTTCTTCTGTCGCTCCATAATAATCAGTCGCGATCATTCTTACTGGGCCTTTTGATTGAACTTGTAGCGAGAGTTTCCAACGCAGCTTGACTGTTTGTCCAATCAGTGCCGTTAAAAGAGCCATCTCCGCAACCAGAGCTTCGACCACTGGTGGATAGTTGTGCTGCTTAAGCACCCCGCTCAGCACACCGTCCAAGCGCGCAACTCGACCTCGGATATCGGACTTGTCGAGTTGAAACGGTAAGACCGTATCGTCCCAGTCTAGTTTGGTAGAGTGCAACATTTGATTCCTTAAACTCTCAGGCTGTGCCATACCCTGTCTTAAAACGCTGGGCAAGAGACGTATAGCTATAAGGAATTTGTGATGAAACGGTTTGGTGAAAGTGTCAGAGGTAATATTAAATATGTGCCTCGGCCAGGAGTTTATGCAATTTTGCCTATCAATGGGCACCTTTTGTTAACCCATCAAATGGCGCCCGTTTCCGAGTTCCAATTGCCTGGAGGTGGAATTGATCCGGGCGAAAATCCTATCGCCGCCCTACACAGAGAAGTGATGGAGGAAACGGGATGGAAAATTGCTAGACCGAGAAGACTTGGAGCGTTTCGCCGATTTGTCTTCATGCCCGAATACGACCTTTGGGCAGAAAAGGTCTGCACAGTTTTTCTTGCACACCCTGTTATAAGGCTTAGTGATCCTACCGAAAAAGGGCATAGTGATCACCTAATTCCATTAGCTTTTGCAAACGCTCTTATTGTCAATCCTGGCGACAGCAGCTTTGTTAGTCGATTTATGCAAAAGATGGTAAATTAGGCGTGTCCCTTGAGTAAAACGTTGAAAATACAATAGTGAAATATGTTTGAACCAAAGTAGCTTTGATATTTATGAAGTAGACGGTCAGAAAAGGTCAAATCATTAGATTATTAACTATTAAATCATGGTAAAAATCCCTATTTCGCAAAGCACTCTGCCTTATTGATCAAAAGCCGTCTGCGACACTGGGTTTTAATTTGAAACAAGCTTTTTAGGTTGCCACAGATATTCTGTCTGTACATCTTGATCCTCAAAACTAAAATCTTTCAGGTAAAATTTAAAACAAGGATTTTGTGGCAGTATTGAAACCATGTGTAACGGGGATAGCAATGAATGACTTTAAAGGAGTAGCTGAGTTATACGATTAAGCTAGCTTGGGTCATTTCGACTATATAAATTTTTTATTTATGGAAGAGGTGCAAGAGTTTATTGATTTCTGTTGCGACAGACAAGGTTTTAAGAAACTGCATAAAAATCTTCGTTGCTTAAAGAATAGTGTACTGAAAATTGAGCTTTTCTAATTTGTTCCGATTAACCAACGGGGAGAAATTTTTCTTCTTCAAAGTCGCTAAGGCCGGATTGATATTAATCAACCAATTCAGGGCTATAAAATTCTTTGAAGCGTTTCTCGTACAAATATCTCAAATTGTTATCATTTAGACCACAAACTGAGCTATTATCTCATCATTGGTAATGTCTGAGTATGTAAACCCTGACGCATCCAACCTGTTAAAGAAGCTTTCAAATTGGTCTGCCGATTTTGTTTCAAGACCTATTAGGATTGACCCAAAGTTACGGGCTGATTTTTTAAGGTATTCAAATCGTGTGATATCATCGTCAGGTCCAAGCAAATTCAAAAACTCTTTGAGCGCACCAGGCCGCTGTGGCATTCTAAGGATCAGGTATTTTTTCCGCCCTGCAAAGCGCTGCGCGCGCTCTTTCACTTCTGGCAGCCGTTCAAAATCAAAATTGCCACCCGAAGACACACAGACCACTTTGCGTCCCGCAATAGAGCGGCCAAGATCCTTTAATGCATCCATCGCCAATGCTCCAGCAGGCTCAAGTACAATACCCTCAACATTAAGCATTTCAAGCATCGTAAGGCAAATGCGATCTTCTGGAATTCTCAAAACGTTGGCAAGCCCTATATCCCGGAGGCGAGCAAAGGTTCTTTGCCCAATCTGCCCAACCGCAGCGCCATCAGCGAATGTATCAACGTGATCAATATTAACAGGTTTTCCGGCAATGAGTGCCGCCCAAAGACAGGCGCCGCCCATGGGCTCCACAAGCGTGAATTGGGAGCGATTTTCAAAATAGCTGATCATTCCCGAAGACAATCCACCCCCGCCTACAGGTAGGATGATTTGATCCGGTGCGCCGCCTAGCTGCCTTTCAATTTCAACAGCAACTGACGCCTGACCTTCTATGACATCCTCATCATCAAATGGTGAAAGGAAATGTGCTGAATTCTGAGCGCTATAATCTTGAGCGGCGCGCAAGCAATCATCAAAGTAATCTCCTGTGAGCTCAATCTTGACGTTCTCACCACCAAACATTTTGGTCTTTTGAATTTTTTGCTGTGGTGTTGTGACGGGCATAAAGATTGTGCCCAAAACGTCAAAGTGGCGGCACATATAGGCTACGCCTTGAGCATGATTTCCTGCACTTGCACAGACAAAATGCTTTTGGTTTTCTAATTTACGCATCGCATTAAATGCGCCCCGTAATTTGTAAGAGCGTACTGGCGACAAGTCCTCGCGCTTTAGCCAGATATCTGCATCATATATCGCGGACAGATGAGCATTCCGTTGCAATGGGGTTTCGGTGAAAACACCCCGCATTTCAGCTTCGGCGGCACGGGCAAGGATCTGAAAGTCAGTCATGTCTATGGTGTGGCTCAAGGCGGACTGTAAGGCAAGAGTATATTGATAAAACTAAGGCGCGTTTTTTGACACAAGGACCTGAGAGCGTGTTTATCAATAGGGTGTTAATTAGGATTATAAACCAGTATAGTATCAACCAAAAAACTGCCCGAACTACAATATTATAAGATAGTAATAGTACGAATGATAACGTAGGAGCCGTCTAAACCACAAATATCAAAATTGACAACACGGTCATGTACAAACGGCTGCCTTGTGTTGAATTCCAAGCATCTTTCCAGTTAAGCCTTTTACCAAGAAAGAAACTCGCAGCATCTCAATATTATGAGGGTAAAATGTTCAACAGATCACTAACCATGTGATCATCCAAGCACTCAATTCTATAAAAATGCTGATCCCTGTTTTGTAGCTTTTATTAAGCAACACAAGCGAGATCTTATTCATTGGAAGCGGGATGCTAATCAACATAAGAATTAGTACTAAGAAAAAGGTATTTAAAAAAATAGTTAGGGATACGTTCTATGTAAATCCTTAGGGGTTTTTTGTTGATGAGAATCCTATGCAGGCGACTTGTCATCCAAAGAGGTGTGATTAATAAGGTAATTAGAATGGCAGACCCTATGACAAAATGCTACACAAAATACAGTATAAGCCAGAGAGATATCATGAATTAAATACATGCGACGCACTCGAAGGCAAGCAAGGTAGTCGATATCCTTGGTACAGTCAAAAAATTTCCAAAGATTTGAACAATCCAATGCTTGTATTAAACACATGGTTTGGAATTTTTAAATCTAGTGAATCTTTTATTTAAAATACTATTTTGGTTCAAGTGTATTGGACTTGCCCATCATTGTAAAAAACGTTATCGCCGCAACAAATTCGCAAATGTGAGGATGCTATGACTGCGCCGAAGAAAGTTGTTCTCGCCTATTCTGGTGGTCTTGATACTTCGATCATTCTAAAATGGTTGCAAACTGAATATCGTTGTGAAGTTGTTACGTTCACAGCTGATCTTGGCCAGGGAGAGGAACTTGATCCAGCGCGCAAAAAGGCTGAATTTTTGGGGATTGCGCCCGAAAATATTTATATTGAAGATGTGCGTGAAGAGTTCGTGCGCGATTTTGTGTTTCCGATGTTCCGCGCCAACGCACTTTATGAAGGGCTCTATCTGCTGGGCACATCTATTGCCCGTCCATTGATCTCCAAGCGCTTGGTTGAGATTGCCGCGCTAACTGGTGCTGATGCGGTGGCACATGGCGCGACTGGCAAGGGCAATGACCAAGTGCGCTTTGAGCTGGCCGCTTATGCCCTGAACCCAGATATTAAAGTGATTGCCCCATGGCGCGAATGGGATCTTTTAAGCCGGACCAAGCTAATTTCATTTGCTGAAGAAAATCAAATCCCCATCGCAACTGATAAACGAGGAGAAGCACCCTTTAGCGTTGACGCGAATTTGCTGCACACCTCATCTGAGGGTAAAGTTCTCGAGGACCCTGCTGTTGAGGCGCCTGATTACGTTTATCAGCGCACTGTCAGCCCTGAAGTTGCCCCCGATACTCCCGAATTCGTCGAAATTGGATTTGAACGTGGTGATGCAGCTTCAATCAACGGTGTGGTCATGTCGCCTGCAACCATCCTAACCCACCTGAATGAGCTGGGCGGAAAACACGGCATCGGTCGGCTTGATCTTGTTGAGGGACGTTTTGTGGGTATGAAATCGCGTGGTATCTATGAAACTCCAGGTGGTACTATCTTGCTGGAAGGGCATCGGGGGATTGAACAGATCACTCTTGACCGTGGCGCGGCTCATCTAAAAGATGAGCTGATGCCCAAATATGCCGAGTTAATCTATAATGGGTTTTGGTATTCGCCCGAGCGCGAAATGCTGCAGGCGCTGATCGATGCCTCACAAAAACATGTAACTGGTACAGTGCGGCTTAAGCTTTACAAAGGGTCTGCGCGCACAGTCAGCCGCTGGTCCGAGCATAGCCTTTATTCAGAGGCGCATGTCACTTTTGAAGATGACGCAGGTGCTTATGATCAAACCGATGCAGCGGGCTTTATTCAGCTAAATGCGTTGCGTTTGAAATTATTAGCGAAGCGCAAACGACGAGTAGGCTAAATTCTTAACCAAGTGAGCTACAACTCCAAATTCTTTTCATAATCATTGTTTAATCTAAGGATCCTTCCGTGGCCCTTTAGGATATTAAAATTAAAAGAGACAAGGAAGGAAATTTCGCCTACTTCAGAATTTTTAAAAGCAAGCTCTTAACTTAGTATGCCATTTGAGACTGAGGTCTTGAAATAATACCGGCTGAAAATGCAGTGAAGTCAAGATGGACATGTTGCATCTCCTCATTTTACGGCCGTTGTAAGTCTTTTGGCTGCAGCTGCATCTGGTCAGTTTTAAAATACTGTTACTGCGGCTCTTTGTAATTATCTATTCGATACTCATCAACACAATGACCTGAATGCGCCTTGATTACCACAGGTAACCCTCCAAGAGCGCTGAGAGGTGTCATGCTTTTTCTCTTAGAGATCCCGACAGGATCAAGGTCTAATTAAGTGTTTTTTTAAAATCTGTGATCCTGCAAACAAAACAATCTGCTCACGGTGGGACGTCTCTAAACCTTTATCGGCAGGTTTTATCCCTGACGCGCTTTGAACCGCGGTTGCGTCTTGTTTATCACGTATACTCTGCCTTTACGACGCACGACGCGGCAGTCGCGGTGACGCTGCTTAAGCGAGCGGAGCGAGTTTTTGACCTTCATAGCCTTCTCCTTCAATCGCGGCGCGTCTTTGCGCCATTCATGGTCGCCCACTATGGGCCACCAGCTTCTGGTGGGCGGTACTGGGATCGAACCAGTGACCCCTACGATGTCAACGTAGTGCTCTACCGCTGAGCTAACCGCCCATTTTGATGATAGAAGCCAAAAAGAGCGACGTACACCAGACTCTGGTCTATAAAAGGTAGCTGTCAGAGGATCAAGGGCTTTTGCCTATCTAAATTTTTCTGTATCTTAACAGTCATGAAGAACTTGACGCAAAGTCATATTGCTTATGAAATTCGAGATCCAGAGGTGCTTTTATCACCTGTGGTCTTATGCTCACCCCATAGCGGTCGCGACTATAATGAAGTATTTTTAAAATCATCAGTTTTAGATATCCGAGAAATACGTAGTTCAGAAGATGCATATGTAGATAAGCTTATTGATTTTATTGTCGAAATTGGCGCTCCTTTGTTGCTAGCTAAAGCGCCGAGAGCTTTTGTTGATATGAACAGATCGAGCGATGAACTCGATCCTGCTTTGATTGAGGGAGTAAAAAACCGTGGTCAAAACCCCCGTGTTAATTCAGGACTTGGCGTCATCCCGCGGGTCGTGTCCAATTCGCGGTCTATTTATCGTGGAAAATTAACCCGTTTAGAGGCTGATATGCGAATCAACAAGTATTGGCGACCCTACCATTTAGCCCTCAGCCAGCTTTTAGCCCGCGCGGAGCAAGTGTTTGGGTACTCGTTACTTATTGATATGCATTCGATGCCCCATGAGGCGATTGCTTGTCTGGGTAGACTGCAACAAGGTACGCAGATTGTCCTAGGGGATCGTTTTGGCGCATCTGCTCATTTAGCTCTAGTTGAAATGGTCCAAACAGCACTGGATGAAAGTGGTTTTTGCGTAAGCCGCAACGTCCCGTTTGCAGGGGCATTCATCACGCAGAATTATGGTCGCCCTCGACAATCAAGGCATGCAGTCCAGATTGAAATCGATCGATCCTTATATCTTGAGGAAAGATCTGTAGAACTTTCTAAAGACTTTTATGATCTTAGAAAAAAAATTGGTACTGTACTAACTAAGATTGTTCATTACACATCTAATGAAATAGCTCTGGCAGCGGAATAATCTGGCTAACCATCCTTAACGAAGAGCGCGACCTTTGATAATTGCTGAAGGCCCAAATTTTTCTTTTATCGCATCACTTGCACGTTCCGCTTTGCCTCTTTGTTCCGCTTTTGCATCTAACATATCATAAGAGCGTTCAGCATCTGATTCTGGGCAAAGATTAGACAACCCAGCGCCCAATAGCCGGTAGTCAGTATTAAGGTCTCGTTGTTCAAACATGTCGCGCAGTGCGTGGTAAAGTGTATCAGCCAACTGGGTGGCTTCTCGAAGTGTGGCCCGTTTGGTGAGAATTTTATGCGAGCTGGTCTTGAGTTTGAGGGTTGCTACACGTCCGGCGAGCTTTTTTACTTTAGCACGTTCTGAGACTTTTTCACACATGCGCCAAAGATGCCCGTCCAAAATAATTGGATCTGATGTGTTTTGGCTAAATGTGGTTTCGTTGGAAATTGATTTTATCAATGCATTGCGTTTGACAGATCTGTAATCTTCGCCCCGGGCCAAATGCCATAAGCGATCTCCCATTTGCCCAAATTTTTCATTGAGATCCCGTTGCTCCCATCTGAGCAAATCGTTAAAGCTCCGAATCCCGGCTTTTTCAAGGGATTCTTGCATAGCTTTACCGACTCCCCAGATAAGCCGGACGGGTTTGTTATTTAAAAAGCTGGTAGTATCGCATTTGCCGATCACTGAAAAGCCATGAGGTTTGTCGAGGTCAGATGCAATTTTGGCAAGGAATTTATTATGCGATAGCCCGATTGATCCTGTAAGACCAATCTCCAGGCGCATTCGTTTTGTAAGCTTTGCCAGCATAACGGCTGGGGGTGCGCCATGAAGCTTTTTAGTCCCAGTCAAATCTATAAACGCCTCGTCTAGAGACAAAGGTTCTATGGCTGGGCTAAGTTCATCCATCATTTGGCGTATCTGACGGCTGATATCTGCATAAACGCTCATCCTAGGCTTGACGACTACGGCGTCGGGACAAAGTTTCATGGCCTGAAACATAGGCATCGCAGATTTTACACCACGAATACGCGCAATATAACATGCAGTTGAAACCACGCCCCGTCGTCCACCACCAATTATCACAGGTTTGTCTGCCAAATCTGGATTGTCTCTTTTTTCAACACTTGCATAGAACGCATCACAATCCATATGGGCGATAGACAGGTCTAAAAGTTCAGGATGTGTAATCACTCGCGGCGATCTGCAGCTTGCACATCGGTTTGAATCAGGGCCCGTCAAGAGGCAGTCACGACATAAACTGGCCATAAAAGAAAACTAACCTTCTTTAGTCGAAGTAAGAAGAGGTAAGTCGAATTATACTAGAGATTTCTTGTCAACTCTAGCTTTGCGTCTTATTTAGTTTATAAAAAAAGCTTATAACGTGAGGATTCAACAGTGAATGAAGTGTTAATTTTAGAATTTTTGGGCGCAAATATTGTTTTTTTGTTGCTTGCAGCTCTTGTTATAATATCTGTCTTTCTTGGAGTAAGAATTGTATCGCAGTCTGAAAAACATATTGTAGAGCGTTTTGGCCGTCTGCATTCGGTTCTTGGCCCAGGTATCAATCTTGTGGTGCCATTCTTAGATAAAATTGCACACAAGATTTCGATTCTAGAGCGTCAGTTGCCTACAGCAGAACAGGATGCAATTACTGCAGACAATGTCTTAGTAAAAGTAGAAACTAGTGTTTTTTACCGTATTACAGAGCCGGAAAAAACGGTTTATCGAATTCGCGATGTCGATGCCGCTATTGCTACCACTGTTGCTGGTATTGTGCGGAGTGAGATTGGTAAGATGGAACTTGACGAAGTTCAATCAAACCGCGATGACTTGATTACAAAAATACGTGAAGCTGTCACTGTTATGGTTGATGATTGGGGAATCAATGTCACCCGAGCAGAAATCCTAGATGTTAATTTGGATGAGGCGACACGCGCTGCGATGCTTCAACAACTTAATGCTGAACGTGCGCGTCGGGCACAGGTTACAGAAGCTGAGGGTTTAAAACGCGCGGTGGAGCTCTCCGCAGATGCGCAACTTTATGAAGCTGAGCAAGTCGCAAAAGCTCGCCGTATTCAAGCGGATGCCGAGGCCTATGCGACCCAAGTTGTGGCGCAGGCAATCGCGGATAATGGTTTGGAGGCTGCGCAGTATCAAGTTGCTTTGAAGCAAGTTGAGGCATTGTCTGCAGTTGCAAAAGGGCAGGGTACAAGTACAATTATTGTACCATCAAATGCCGTAGATGCGTTCTCGGATGCATTTAAAATGCTGAAAGGAAGGTCTTAATGATACTATTTCAGGCCTGGTGGTTTTGGATCGGTTTTGGACTGGTCTTGGGGATTTTAGAAATCTTACTGCCAGGATTTATTCTGCTGGGATTTGGACTTGGCGCCGTTATGACAGGCTTGATCATTTTATCTGGAATCGTGATGTCTTTGCCGCAAATCCTTCTAGTGTTTGCAGTTTTCTCGCTGGGTGCTTGGCTTTTGCTTAAAAAGTTCTTTCGCACAGAACATGGTTCAACCAAAACCTTTGATCATGATATTAATGATGATATACGTTGATTTAAATGGCAAATTTTTCTGTGAAGTCTTCTATCAAACGATCGAGATACGTTGAGCTACCATGCGAGATTTTTCCTTCTCCGGAGTTTGGAAAGGTTATAATAGTTTAGATTGATAGCGCGTGGACGGAGATGCACGGTGCGTTCGCTCAGACACTGAACTCAGCAGCATCCAACAACTGCACACCTGAAATTTTCCATCCGTTTTGGGTTTCTGTCACGAAATATCTTAGATAATGAGCTTTACCCGCGGAGTCGAAAATTTGGACATCTTGGGTGCGACCTTGAGCGTTTTCTTTATGCTCAAGAAATGTTACGCGAGCGGGTCTCCACACCATTGGATAACCGCGTTGTACCATATCTCCAAAATTTTCAGGGGTTTTAAAGATTGATCGTATTGAAGGGCTGGCAAAGGAGAATGCTCGACGAACATCGTCTTCTAAAAATGCTTGAAACTGACCGTTAATTGTGGCCTGCACTTCCTCTTTTTCTCCAGCAATCGCTGAAAGGCTAAATAGTAGGAATATAACTATACTTGTAAGATAACGCATTAAACTCATCTCCTTGTGTCTACGAAGTAGTTTGCGAAATCTTTATTTCAAGTTGGCAAGAACTTTCCATCCAAGGCGTCATCAATTAGTTTAATACTTTCTTTTATTCCGTAGAGCGCAATAAAGCCCCCAAAACGAGGCCCTTGGCTTGCACCAAGTAATACTTCGTAAATTGCTTTGAACCAATCACGGAGAGGATCAAACCGTTCCCGTCCACATGCAAATACAATGCTTTGCAACGTCTCGGCGTCCAACTCACCACGATAAGTATCTAGTTGAGCCCGTAAATCTAGCAGCGCCTCGCACTCTAGTTCAGACGCGGCTCGATAGACTTTTTTAGGTTTTACAAAATCATTGTAATAGCGCACTGCAAAGCCTGCCGCTTGGTCAAGGCCAGGATGGGTTAGTGCTGATGCGCCAGGGGCATACCGTTTGATGAAGCCCCAAAGTTGGTTTTTTTCATCTGCATTTGCCACAGCAGCAAGGTTTAAAAGCATTCCAAACGGGACGACCATGTCTGAGGATGGAACATTATGCCCATGAATATGAAAAGCAGGATTGTTTAGTCGCGCCTTACTGTCTTGATCTTCGTAAGCACGCAGTTGCTGTTGATACTCATCCATTGCTTTTGGGATCACGTCAAAATGCATACGTTTTGCAGTTTTGGGCTTTTGGTACATAAAATACGAAAGACTTTCGGTACTTCCATAACTAAGCCATTCATCGATCGATACGCCATTGCCTAAAGTTTTTGAAATTTTTTGGCCATTCTCATCCAGGAAAAGCTCATAGGTGAAATGTTCCGGTGCCGGTTGCCCCAAGATTCGGCAGATCTTGTCATAAATTGGAGTATTCGTTGAGTGGTCTTTACCATACATTTCAAAATCTACGCCCAATGCCGCCCAGCGTGCACCAAAGTCAGGTTTCCACTGCAATTTAACATTTCCACCTGTGATCGGTAGAGTCATTTCATTACCAGTTTCGTCATCAAACGTAATTGTACCGTTTGAGGCGTTAACCTCTTTGATTGGAACGTAAAGTACTCGGCAAGTTTCAGGGTGAATGGGAAGGAAAATGGAGTAAGTCCGCCGCCGTTCTTCCCGAAGACTGGCTAGCATTACTTTCATAATAGCATCGTAATTTTCCGCAGCTCTTATAAGCGTTTCATCAAATTTTCCAGAGCAGTAAAATTCTGTTGCTGAATAAAAATCATATTCAAAGTCAAATTTGTCCAGAAAACGTCTTAATTGCGCGTTATTATGATGTCCAAAACTCTCGTGCGTACCGAATGGATCGGGAACTGATGTAAGCGGTTTTTGAAGATGAGCGTGTAGCGCGTCTGAATTAGGCACGTTTCCAGGGACTTTGCGCATTCCGTCAAGATCGTCTGAGAAGCAAATTAATTTTGTGGGGATATCACTGATTTCGCGGAACGCGCGCATTACCATAGTAGTTCGTGCTACTTCACCAAATGTTCCCAGATGTGGTAATCCAGACGGGCCGTACCCAGTCTCAAAGAGTACATAGCCTTTTTCTGGAGGAGCCGTCCGATAGCGTTTTAGCACTCGGCGGGCCTCTTCAAAGGGCCAGGCTTTTACGCCTTGGGCTGCTTCTCGCAGGTCAGACATGCTTATTCTCCAAAATTAGTGGGAATGATCTGAAGATCCCCTGAGCTTCCTATTGCCCCTTTGTTAATAGGTCAATATTCTGCAAATTATTGAACTTCATGAAAGGTGGCTTCTTTGACTCAAGATATAGCACACGTAATGACACCTCAAGATTGTCTTCTAGCTCTCATGATTGCTGTTTCGGCCTCGGATGAGAACATCCTGACTGCGGAATTGATGAAGATTCAATCAACCTTGAACCATCTTCCAATATTTGCAAAATACGATATGGATCGTCTTAATGTTATGTCACAGCTGGTTTTTGACCTGTTTGAACAGGAAGATGGGCTTGATGCATTATTTGGTCTTGTAAAGGATAATCTTCCTGAGCGTTTTTTTGAGACTGCTTATGCGCTTTGCTGCGATGTAGCGGCGGCAGATGGTGTTATACGAGAGCCTGAGCTACGGCTTTTGGAAGAAATGCGTTATACTTTGAATCTTGATCGATTGCATGCCGCGGCAATTGAACGCGGCGCGCGTGCCCGGCATATTTCCGGATAATGCGGTTGGAAGCCAGAATTTGGATCAGGAAGTTTAACAAAGCACAAAGTTTTCTTTGTGGCGCCTGTAACCAGCCTATCCAGCGATTTAAGACAATATTTAATAGGGCGCACCCGTTTCCCCCATCCTTTTGATCATTGTTTATACGTTAGCTCCTGCCACAAGAGTTGCGCCAGTTGTGTATTTGCAGATTATCAGAGCGGCGATCATGAGTATCTTGGTCTTTTGGTATTGGTCAAACGGAATTTCTTGGGTTGGAATAAATGTTATCATAGAGTTCGTCGCTTGATTAGAAGTATTATGGAGCGTCCTCACTGCGCAGTGAGCTTGAGGACAGACGACTCATCGGGAGATTGATATAGCACCAACGTGGCGGACGACCTTTGGCCAAAAGCTGGCTCTGGTGCATAGGCACTCTACAAGCCCGATATATCCGAGCAGCCCGCGCGTTGAGCGGCGCGAGGCGATTTCCTGGACGGGCGAGAATGCCAACGGGAAGGGTGTGCATAATGCGTTCCCATTGCTTCCAATTATCAAATTGGTCTAGGTTATCTGCGCCCATTAGCCAAACAAATTGGGTTCTAGGCAAAATATGCGTCAAGGTAGACAGAGTGTCAGCGGTGTAGTTTGTTCCGATTCTTCTTTCGATGTCTGTCACACGCACGCGTGGGTGTTGCATGATTTTGGAAGCCAATACCAGGCGAGTGCTGTAAGATGCATGACTTGCCGTTTTCAAAGGATTTCTGGGGCTTACGAGCCACCAGACTTCGTCAAGATCAAAGCGCTTAATTGCTGCCTTAGTAATATTTACGTGACCGGCATGTGCTGGATCAAAGGAGCCGCCAAGTAAGCCCACAGTTTTTGTCTTCATCTACGAAGTCCTTCATTTGGGTTATACTTAGCTCGAATTGAAACCAGAAAGAAAGCTCTAGCCCAAAATGGGTTATCAGGAAAATAATTTTGAAAACTAAGGTAAAACTACACTCAGCCGTTGCCCCTGCGCAAGCTCTTCGCTATTTAAGCAGGCAATTCTAACATAGCGGAGTCCTATTATGGCAGCCTACCAGTATGTTTACCACATGGATGGAGTTTCTAAGACTTATCCAGGTGGGAAAAAGTGCTTTGAAAATATACGGCTATCCTTTCTCCCGGGTGTGAAAATTGGTGTTGTTGGTGTAAACGGTGCAGGTAAGTCGACTTTAATGAAAATTATGGCTGGTCTGGATAAAGATTATACAGGTGAAGCATGGGCTGCGGAAGGCGCTAAGGTTGGGTATCTGCCACAAGAACCTCATTTAGACGAAGCGCTTGATGTGCGTGGCAACGTGATGCTTGGTGTCGCAGCTAAAAAAGCGATCTTAGATCGGTATAATGATCTGGCGATGAACTATTCTGATGAGACAGCGGACGAAATGGCCGAGCTTCAGGATAAAATTGATGCTGAAAATCTATGGGATTTGGAGAGTCAGGTAGATGTTTCAATGGAGGCCCTGCGGTGTCCGCTGGATAATGCCAGGGTAGCCTCTTTGTCAGGAGGCGAACGTCGTCGCGTGGCTTTGTGCAAGCTGCTGCTGGAAGCACCAGAAATGCTCCTTTTGGATGAACCTACCAACCACCTTGATGCGGAAACTATCGCATGGCTGCAACAGCATTTGATTGATTATAAAGGGACAATCCTGATTGTTACACATGATCGTTATTTTCTCGACGACATAACAAGCTGGATTTTAGAGCTCGACCGTGGGCGTGGTATGCCGTATGAAGGCAACTATTCTAGCTGGCTAGAACAAAAGGCAAAGCGCCTCTCACATGAGGCGCGCGAAGATAAATCTAAACAGAAAACACTTGAACGCGAACTTGAGTGGATGCGACAGGGGCAAAAGGCCCGTCAAGCTAAACAGAAAGCTCGGATCAACGCCTATAACGAATTGGCAGGCCAGTCTGAGCGTGAAAAAATTGGCCGCGCTCAAATTGTTATTCCAAATGGGCAGCGACTTGGCGATAAAGTAATCGAAACCAACAGTTTGCAAAAGGCGATGGGTGATAAGCTTTTGATCGAAGGCTTGACATTTGCCTTACCCCCGGGTGGTATTGTTGGTGTTATCGGGCCAAACGGGGCAGGTAAGTCAACTCTGTTTAAGATGCTGACAGGTCAGGAAAACCCAGACAATGGCTCAATTGAATATGGCGATACAGTCCAACTATCTTACGTTGATCAGTCGCGTGATGACCTTGCCTCAGGTGATACTGTTTGGGAAGCTATCTCAGGGGGCGCAGAAATTATTGAGTTGGGCGATGCACAAGTCAATTCACGCGCTTATTGCTCGTCTTTCAACTTCAAGGGTGGTGATCAGCAAAAGAAAGTTGGCCTTCTTTCAGGTGGAGAGCGCAATCGCGTTCATTTAGCCCGACTTCTCAAAGAGGGCGGCAATGTTCTTTTACTCGATGAACCGACAAACGATCTAGATGTTGAAACTTTACGGGCACTCGAAGATGCGCTTGTTGACTTTGCCGGCTGTGCGGTGGTCATTTCGCACGATCGGTTTTTCCTTGATCGGATTTGCACTCATATATTGGCCTTCGAAGGGGAAGCCCATGTGGAATGGTTTGAGGGTAACTTTGAAGATTACGAAGAAGACAAGAATCGTCGCCTGGGTGCAGATGCTCTCCAACCCAAGCGGATCAAGCATAAGAAATTCTCACGATAGTATATAGCAGGGCGTGAATTGTAAAACAGGATCCTATGAGTAATGAGCGCTCCGTGTTAATCGGCATCATTTAAAAATCCAAGTTCGCTACACTTAGTGCATTTTGCTGAATGAATTCGCGCCTTGGTTCCACAACATCGCCCATGAGCTTGGTGAAAAGATCATCAGCTTCTGCAGCGTCTTTGATTTGAACTTGTAAAAATGTCCGCGCATTTGGATCTAGCGTTGTCTCCCAAAGCTGATCTGGGTTCATTTCGCCAAGGCCCTTGTAGCGTTGCAAGGAAAGGCCTTTTTCACCCTCTTTGAAAATAGCGCTCAAAAGGTCAAGCGGTCCAAATATTATCTGCTCCCGGTCCTTGCGCACCAGAGATGCAGAAGCTCCATAAACTTCTTGCAGGCTTTTGGTGAAGCTGCCAGTTTTGCGTGCCTCGCCAGAGCGCAGCATTGAACCGTCCATTGAGCGAACTTCTTCCACACCGCGTAGGATCCGCGTCAGGCGAATGCCGTGATCTTGGGTGATGCGTCCTTTCCAGCCACGTTCGAATTCAAGAGCTATCATATCAAGGCGCGCTGCAACTTTGTTGGCTGTTCCTTGTAGATCAGCATCCACAGCACCTGGCACAAAGGCTCCGGAGATGGCGGCCTGCTCCAAAATATGACGTGGATAATAGGTTGGAAAAGCCTCCAGAATCCGCTTTAGTTGTCGTGCTTCCTCTACAACGCGAGCTAAATCTTGCCCTGCCATTTCCGCTCCAGAGCCAAGCTTTAAAACGCTGCCTTCAATACCTTGTTGGATAAGATATTCCTCTAACGCAGTTTGATCTTTAAGGTAAACTTCAGATTTCCCACGTGATACTTTATATAGTGGTGGTTGGGCTATATAAAGGTAACCACCTTCAATAAGTTCTGGCAATTGGCGATAAAAGAAGGTTAGAAGCAATGTCCGAATGTGGGCACCATCTACGTCGGCATCGGTCATAATAACGATCTTATGATAGCGTAGTTTGGATATATCAAATTCGTCGCGTCCAATCCCGGTCCCGAGCGCCATAACTAGGTTTCCGATCTCTTGGCTACTAAGCATTCTGTCAAAACGAGCCCTTTCGACGTTCAAAATTTTACCGCGTAATGGCAAAACGGCCTGGGTTTTGCGATCACGGCCTGTCTGTGCAGAACCACCGGCGCTATCGCCCTCGACGAGAAAGACTTCGGCTTTGGAAGGGTCTTTCTCCGAACAGTCCTTGAGTTTGCCAGCCAGATAATTTACATCAAGCGCAGTTTTTCGCCGCGTCAGTTCGCGAGCTTTTCTTGCGGCTTCTCGTGCCATTGCGGCCTCGATAATTTTGCCAACAATAATTTTTGCTTGGGAGGGGTTTTCTTCAAACCACTCTGACAATTTTTCATTGACCAAGCCCTCTACCGCGGGGCGCACTTCTGAGCTAACAAGCTTGTCTTTGGTTTGGCTCGAGAATTTGGGATCTGGAACTTTGACCGACAGCACACAAGTGAGGCCCTCGCGGGCATCATCTCCAGTGAAATTGATTTTTTCCTTTTTTGCGATGCCGCTGCTTTGCGCATAATTGTTGATTGATCGTGTAAGCGCACCGCGAAGCCCGGCCATATGCGAGCCGCCATCACGCTGGGGAATATTATTGGTGAATGGCAAAACGTTCTCATGGTAGCTATCGTTCCACCACATTGCAACTTCGACACCGATATCGTCGCGTTCGCCCTTCATGTAAATCGGCTCCGGCATGATAGAAGATTTGGAGCGATCGAGGTATTTCACAAATTCTTTTACTCCGCCTTCATAAAACAATTCGGTGATTAAAGACTCTGCGGGACGCTCATCTTCCAAAAGAATTTTTACGCCGGAATTAAGAAAGGCAAGCTCTCTAAGGCGCTTTTCTAAAATCTCAAAGACATAATCTAAGTTTGAGAACGTTTTAGTTGATGCGAGGAAACGCACCTCTGTTCCTTTCCGCCCATTAGCTTTCCCTACCACAGATAAATGTTCTGTAGTATCCCCATGTTCAAATCTTGCCCAGTGTTCTTTGTCATTGCGCCATATGCGCAGTTCAAGCCAAACAGATAAAGCGTTTACAACCGACACACCCACGCCGTGTAAGCCGCCAGAAACTTTGTAAGAGTTGCTATCAAATTTACCGCCCGCGTGCAGCTGCGTCATTATGACTTCAGCGGCTGAAACTCGTTCTTCTTCATGAATATCTACTGGAATTCCACGGCCATTGTCTGACACCGAAACGCTGCTATCGGCATGAATTTTTACATGGACCAGATCTGCATGGCCTGCCAGCGCCTCGTCAATTCCGTTATCTACTACTTCATAGACCATATGATGCAAGCCGCTACCGTCATCGGTATCCCCAATATACATGCCAGGTCTTTTGCGAACCGCTTCTAAGCCTTTGAGAACTTTAATAGAATCAGCGCCATATTCAGCAGTGTCTTGATCGCTCTCGGACATTCAAGTCATCCTTTATAATTATGCCCTACTGTAGGGTTTTAAAGTACAAATGTCACGTGTTTGAGAATATAATTATTCTTCAGATTGGTTAAATAATTCAGTTTAAAAAATTTGCAAAGATCCGGCGAAAACCCAAAATTTGCGCACGGCTGTTGCAGATCGAATGCGACCCCTTAACTGGCTTACCACCTCTACCAAGATACAGTTTTCCGTAAATGGAGCTAGGGATGAATAATCAAAATGGTTACTAATCTTAAAGTTGTGATTTGAGTGAGATGAAAGACATCTGTCAAGATATCTAGGTAGAATAAATTTATGCTTGGATTCCTCAGAATAAACACAAGGCCCGCTGTACAGCTAGCCAACGTGCTCGGTATCGTCTGTTTGAAGTTGACAGTAGTAGTTATTTCTTATGATCAAAATGGAACCCTTCAAAAGAAAAATTGCGCATGAAGTTTGTTTTGGATTTGACATGAAATTAGTGAAAATGGTTGTAAACCGCGCAACTGCACGTATGGCGATAAAGGGCCAAATTACTGTCTTTGACAGTGTCTTCAACGGCGAGCTCCCATGTGGGCCTATCGTTGTATCTAATGGATCTGGCGACAATAGTCAGCGATATTGGACTATGACGCCAAATTTCGAACAAAAAAGCTGCTGGAATAAAACAAAATTAAAGGTGATAAAATCAAAACCCCATCTTTAAGGTTGAGAAATTATGGAAGTGCCGTCTTGATCGGTGACGTATAAAAACTGAGCTTTATTACCGAACTCGGAAAAAAGCTCAGGTTCGGTGCCGGTCATCCATGCCTGTAAATTTAAATCGCATATCTCTTTATAAAGCGCTCCGCGTCTGTCTGTGTCAAGGTGTGCTGAGATCTCATCCAAAAGTATGAGTGGCTTAGCACCTTGATCTTGGGCCAATGCGCGCGCATTGGCCAAAATGATTGAGACCAAAAGTGCCTTTTGTTCTCCAGTAGAGCAATCGCTTGCAGGCACACCTTTGGCTGCGTAGGCGCCATACATATCAGTTTTATGAGGACCAACCATAGTTCGACCCACAGCTAAGTCGCGGAACCTACTTTCGGCAAATGCTGTTAGTAGATCGGCCTCGGTTTCGGGAAGTGTACCTTCGCGTTGTCGTAATTCAAGCTTGGCTATTGGAAATTGGGTGCTGGCATTTGCCTGAGCTTGTGAAATTCGATCAACAGCTTTTATTCGTGCCCGATCAATGGCTGTTCCAGATTTTGCCATTTGGTTTTCTAGTGCGGCGTACCAATGCGCATCGAGCACTTGTTCTTTTAATAATCGATTACGCTCCCGCATTGCCTTCTCGTAGCTTAAACTATGTTCTGCGTGTTTGGGAAAAAAGCTGAGAACGATCCTGTCCAAAAACCGGCGCCGACTCTCAGCGCCTTCGGTCCAAAGCCGGTCCATAGACGGGATCAGCCACAAAACCCGCGTATGTTTGGCTAATTCAACTTGAGAGGTTGGTTTCCCGTCAATTTTTACCTGACGAGATGTACCATTTTCAGAAACTGATTCAATTTCTAGGGTTCTATCCGTAGTTTCAAGTTCGCCGGTGATTTTCCAGCCCAGAGATTCTGGACGCCGCATCATAGCTTCTGCACTTGCTCGTCGCATTCCTCGCCCCGGGGAAAAGAGTGATATAGCTTCGATGATATTCGTCTTTCCCGACCCATTTGCTCCAAATATTGCCACTGGCCTTTTGTCTAGTTTCAGATGGACATGTTTGTACGAACGGAAATGCGATAAGTTTAATGACGTCACAAATGACATGGGCCAACTGCTCCTTGTTTGAACTTAAATAGCACAAGAGCCGAGGTGCGACAAAAGCCAGTTCGCAGACTAAACGCGCATCGGCATGACAACATAAATCGCACTTATGTCGTTGCCTTCGCGCATCATTGTCGGATCACCTGAAGAATTAAACAAGAAAACTGCGTTTTCACGGTCTACCTGGCTGGCGATTTCTAGAAGATATTTTGCATTAAAACCGATATCTAGTTTTTCGTCACCATAGGCTACAGATAATTCTTCTTCGGCGGTGCCGCTATCTGGTGAATTAACCGACAAAATCAAACGATCTTCATCTAAGGAAAGTTTAACCGCGCGCGAACGCTCGGATGAGACGGTCGACACCCGATCAACCGCCTTTGCAAACTCATTTGCATCAACTTCCATTTTGCGCGAGTTGCCTTTTGGAATAACTCTAGCATAATCTGGGAATGTGCCATCAATGACTTTTGAAGTCAGAGTAATCTCAGGGGTTGCAAATCGGATTTTTGTTTCCGATACAGACACGGCGATTTGCATTTCATCATTATCTAAAAGTTTACGTAGTTCTCCGACAGTTTTGCGTGGAACTATCACACCTGGCAGATCAGAAGCGCCATCAGGTATTTCTGCATCAACGCGGGCCAAACGATGCCCGTCTGTAGCAACACATCTTAAGACTTGACCGCCTTCTGAATCTGCTACGTGCATATAGACGCCATTGAGGTAATAACGGGTCTCTTCGGTGGACATGGCAAATTTAGACTTATCAAACAATCGTCGCAGCAACGAGGCCGGTGCCGAAAAATTTGCCGCATATTCAGAGTTTGCCATGACTGGGAAATCTTCTTTTGGCAAAGTCGCCAATGAGAAGATAGAGCGTCCTGCCTCTACACTCAACCGACCCTTTGAAGGATCGTCATTTAATGTAACTAAAGCTCCATCGGGCAATTTTCTAATTATTTCGTGTAACGTGACCGCCGAAACAGTAGTCGCCCCAATTTGTTCTACTTGGGCAACTGCCTTGTCCAGAACCTCAATATCAAGATCTGTCGCGCGGAAATGTACGTGTTCGCTCTCTGCGTCGATCAAGACATTTGCTAATATCGGTATGGTATTACGTCTCTCAACGACTGATTGCGCCTGAGATACGGCTTTCAGCAAGGCACTGCGTTCGATGCTCAGCTTCATAGCGTTGCTCCTCTTTTTACCCACCCAGATCCATTTTGACCAAAAACGGTGGCTAAAGTTCTATCTTCTTTTCTACGCTAACGGAATCTACGTCAAGGGCAAGAGTGCCCACATGCACAATAGATTTTAGATGCTTGTGTGCAATCATGCTTCTAAGGTGCGCCTAAGCATTTCAATATCCTCTGCAACCTGACCGTCTTGTATTTGGAGGTCTTCTATCCTTTTCACACCATGCATGACAGTGGTATGATCACGCCCACCAAACCGACGACCAATTTCAGGAAGACTTCGACTGGTTAGGAGTTTGGATAGATACATTGCAACTTGGCGAGGGCGCGCGTAAGAGCGCATGCGTTTTGGACCGATCATATCTGATAGCCGGATATTGTAGTGCTCTGAGACTTTTCGCTGAATTTCTTCAACTGTAATTTTGCGCTCGGATGCCCTTAGAATATCGGAGAGGCAATCCTGAGCTACGTCTAAGGTAATCGGTCGTCCGACAAGCGATGCAAAAGCAAATAAACGAGTTAATGCACCTTCAAGAACTCGTACATTGCTAGAAATGCGTAAGGCCAAAAGTTCGAGCACAGACCGTTCAATTTCTATTCCAGGATACTGTTCTTCGTGTAACTCCACTTTTGCCTGTAAGATACCTAAACGAAGTTCGTAATTCGTTGGATGCAGATCGACAACCAAGCCACATTGAAGGCGACTTTTAATACGATCTTCTAAACCTTTAATCTCTCCCGGAGCACGATCAGCAGAAATGATTATCTGTTTATTTTGGTCAACTAAGGCATTAAATGTGTGGAAAAACTCTTCTTGCGTGCTGTCTTTTCCAGCAATGAATTGAACGTCATCAACCATAAGGACATCAAATGACCGAAACAATTGTTTGAAATCCATCATCTTTCGGTCTCTCAAAGCTTGAACAAATCTATACATAAATTGCTCGGCTGAAAGGTAGATTACATTTAAATCAGGACTTTTCTTTTGAAGGTCCCAAGCAATTGCATGCATGAGATGTGTTTTTCCTAAGCCGACGCCACCGTAAAGGAAAAGTGGATTGAACGCAACTGGGCCACCTTCAGACACACGTTTCGATGCTGCATGTGCAAGTTCGTTTGGTTTCCCAACCACGAATGTATCAAAACTAAAGCGTGCATCCAGCGGTGCGCCAGGAATTTGCCCATCAGACGTCAGACTTGGAGCTCTTTTATATACCTCAAGGCTGTTCGTTTCAGATTTTGAACTTGCCTGAGTTTGATCATCATTTGAAGCAGATGCTACTTTAAAAGAAATACGTCTGATATCATCGTCCACCTTTGACAGATGGTATAATAACAAATCACCAAAATTCTGAGACACGTAGTTTCCAAGAAAGTTCGTGGGTACATGAAATATTGCTATTCCATCTTCCACCTTCGAAAATTTTAGAGGGGCTATCCAGTTTGAAAAGTTATGTTCACCGACCGTTTTATTTAACGTTTGCTGAAGTTGGCTCCAGTTCTTTTTTTCCATATTACTTGTTTCCTAGCAGCAGGCTCTTGCAAAGGCTTAAGGAGCATAAGAACAATGCACCACGAAAATTCATCTCTGGCGAAACCTCACCCCATAAGCAAGTCGGCTAATGAGTGGGCCACTAAAATTGCAGTACCGAAGGCTGCGCCAGATATCTAAAAGGTAGACAACTGAAATGTTGTTCACAGAAGTTCTATTAACTTAAACGTAATCTTGCGATCACTTTTCATTGCCATCCCCGATTTGCGATGTGACTCGCAACTCAAGCCTATCAGCAGTATATCCAAAGGAGCAATAGAACTTACTTCTTGACTCATTAATTTATCAAAAAGAATCTATTTAGTACGCGGAAAACAAAAAAAAACGGCGCCTGAAGCGCCGAAACCAGACTAAAGTCTACTACAACTTATCCCATAGCCTTCACACGCGCGGACAAACGAGACATTTTGCGCGCCACCGTATTCTTGTGAAATATACCTTTTGTCACACCTTTCATCAATTCTGGCTGAGCCATTCGTAGAGCATCTTGTGCTGATTCTTTGTTTGCGCTCAGAATTGCTTCTTCAACTCTGCGCAAAAAAGTGCGAACGCGGGACCTTCGTGTTTTGTTTACAATTTTATTACGTTCGTTTTGGCGGGCGCGTTTTTTGGATTGAGCGGTGTTGGCCATGTTTTTCTTGTTCCGATAGTTAATTTGGAGATTCCAATAAACGTACTTACGGCCGACTCGTTGTGCTGTCAACAGTGTTGGTCGCTTAATTTAATCTATTAAACTTAATTGTCGCGGAATTGAGCTTCCCTTTTTTCCATAAAGGCTGCCATACCTTCTTTCTGGTCCTCCGTTGCAAACAAGGAATGAAAGACCCTTCTTTCGAACAAAATCCCTTCTCTAAGAGTGGTTTCGTAGGATCGATTGACCATTTCCTTTATAGCCACGACCGTGATCATTGACTTTTCTGCAATCTTGCCTGCCGCTGCCATTGCTTCGTCCATCAGCTTTTTAGTTGGGACGACTCGACTTACCAAACCACATCTCTCGGCTTCATCGGCTTCCATGAAGCGTCCGGTCAGGTTCATGTCCATTGCTTTTGATTTGCCGATAAAGCGTGTCAGACGCTGGGTGCCACCAAGGCCGGGTGAAACACCCAGATTTATTTCGGGCTGGCCAAACTTTGCTGTTTCTGAGCAAATGATGAAATCACACATCATCGCCAGTTCGCAGCCGCCGCCCAAAGCATAGCCTGAGACCGCGGCGATTATAGGTTTTCTTATAGCGATAATTTTATCTGATGCTTCGGTGAATAAATCCCCGGCGAACACATCCACAAAGCTCTTGCTGTTCATCATATTAATATCTGCACCTGCGGCAAAGGCTTTTTCAGAGCCAGTTAATACAATACAACGAGCCTTGTCATTTGACTGCGCGCTTGCGAGCGCATCACAGAGTTCTGAAAGCAGTTGGTCATTAAGAGCATTGAGAGCATCGGGGCGGTTGAGCGTGACCAGCGCAATGTGGTCTTCGATTTCGACGATAATAGTCTCGTATGCCATGAAATATTCTTTCAATCGTTTCGATTAAACAGGCCTTTAACATGTAATTAATTTTCATGTCCAGAACATGTTGATTTCTATTTTTGACATTTTGGACAGAAAAAACTGGATCGTCCAGATTGTGTTACGCGAGCGATGTTACCATCACAATCTAAAGTTGGGCAAGATTGACCTTCTCGGGCATAAACGGCAAAACTATGTTGGAAATAGCCAAGTTCGCCGTCTGCTTGACGAAAATCGCGCAAGGATGAACCCCCTGCCATAATAGCCTCTTCCAAGACTTCTCGAATGTGGGGTACGAGTTTACGAAGACGCGCTTTTGAAATATCGCAGGCTTTTTTCTTGGGTGATATCCCTGTCCGATAAAGAATTTCACAGACATAAATATTACCCAGTCCGGCAACGATTCTCTGATCGAGCAGCACATTTTTTATCGGAGATTTTCGGAGTTTCGCAGCATCTGCAAAGTAAGAGGCATCAAACTTGTTGCCCAAAGGCTCAGGGCCAATATGGTTTAAAAATCTGTTTTGGCTTTCCTTTACCGTTTCGAATATGTCCATCGCGCCAAAACGACGGGGATCATTGTAGGTCAGTCGCGCACCATTCGAAAAATCTAGAATTACGTGGTCATGCTTTTTTTTGCTGGGGTGGTTTGTGACAAAAGTACCAAAAGGGTGACCAGAAATCAGTATACGGCCTGACATGCCTAGATGGATTAAGAGTGTTTCACCTCCTGATAGGTCTGCCAGTAGATATTTTGAGCGACGCCTAAGCATGATGATTGTTTGTTGAGATAGGCGTTTGCCCATATCTTTAGGAAATGGCCAGCGAAGATCAGGGCGGTTTACAAGAACATTTTGGATCTTCTGTCCTTGGACCACTGGAACCAGTCCGCGCCTGACGGTTTCGACCTCGGGTAATTCGGGCATAATTTTTCCTGATTTTGGTTTATATTGCGCTTAGACAGGATGAATGGATTATCTTTCTTAAAAAAATATAGAGACGTTTCAAAAAAATAGAATCAGTTTTTTTGCATTCATTTTTGTTAAAACAGTTCGAGTAAATCTGCCGCATTGTATTTAAGTGCTTTGAGATGATAAAGTGTTTAAGAAATTGGAACCTATTCAATGGCTGAACAATCTGATAACACAACGCATTTTGGCTTTCAGACGGTGCCTGAAGCTGCAAAAGCTGACCGCGTAAGGGGCGTGTTTGGAAGTGTCGCGCGACGTTACGATATCATGAACGATGTCATGTCTGCTGGTGTCCATCGAGTATGGAAAGACGCGATGATGGACTGGTTGGCACCGAGGACTGACCAGCGGCTATTGGATGTCGCTGGCGGAACAGGCGATATTGCCTTTCGTTTTTTAAAACGCGCTGGTCAGGCCAAAGTAACAGTCCTTGATTTAACTGCTGAAATGCTTGAGGCAGGCAAGAATAGAGCTGTTACAGAAAGGATGGACGGCCAGCTTCAGTGGGTTGTAGGGGATGCAATGGCACTGCCTTTTGAAGACAATTTCTTTGATGTGTATACCATCAGTTTCGGTATTAGGAATGTCACTCGGCCCCAAGAGGCTCTTAATGAAGCATTTAGGGTCTTGCGTCCGGGTGGGCGGCTTATGGTGCTAGAATTCTCGCAAATACCCAACGACATGTTGCAGTGGGTCTATGACCTGTATTCTTTCAATGTTATCCCTTTGATGGGCAAAATCATCGCAGATGACCAGGCCAGCTATCAGTATCTTGTGGAGTCAATACGCAAATTTCCTGACCAGGACAGTTTTTTGTATATGCTACATAAGGCAGGCTTTGAGAATGCGAAATATCGCAATCTATCAATGGGCGTGGCCTGTCTTCATTCGGGTTGGAAAATTTAGTGCGCGGACCTCATAATATTTGGCGTTTGATTCGAACGGGAGCTACTTTTGAACGATCAGGGGCTATGGTTGTCGTACTCAATGCATTCGAGGCGCCTAGATCTCTTAGATTTGTTGCGCGCATTTTAGGGGCTCCGTTCTTTTGGTTGGGCTTAAAAGGGGATCCATCTGTGCCGTCGCTTCCTCGTGCTCTTACTGCACTTGGACCGGCCTACATTAAATTTGGCCAGATTTTGTCAACTCGACCTGATGTCGTGGGCAGCGAACTTGCTGGTCAAATGAGAGTGCTGCAAGACAAGCTCCCGCCATTTCCGGTAAAAACCGCAAAGAAGATTTTCCGCCAAGAACTTGGATTGGATCCTGATGAGGTCTTTTCCGAATTCAGTGATGCAGTTGCAGCTGCCTCTATTGCCCAAGTCCACAAAGCGCGATTGATCGAGACCGGTGAATTGGTTGCTGTGAAAATCTTGCGTCCAAAGATTGAGCGAGCTTTTCAAAAAGATATAGATGCTTTTTATTTTGCCGCTCGAATGATTGAGATCCTTTCTCCTAGCTCGCGCAGATTGCGTCCAAGTGATGTTATTGAGCATTTTGAAGGCGTTGTGGATGGCGAATTGGATTTGCGTTTAGAAACATCCGCAGCTTCGGAATTTGCAGCCAATACAAAAGGGGATATGGGGTTTTCGCTGCCTTCACTCAAATGGTCATTGTCCTCGCGCCGCGTCATGACAATGGGTTGGGCAGAGGGGCTGCCCATGGGTGATAATGATGCACTTTACGCGGCAGGACATGATCTAACCAAACTTGGAGAACGCGTGTTAGAGCTGTTTTTGCAGCATGCATTAAGAGATGGATATTTTCACGCTGATATGCACCAAGGGAACCTTAAAGTTGCTGCGAACGGCGATATTATTGCGCTTGATTTTGGTATTATGGGGCACATTGACGAGTATACACGCCGCGTTTATGCGGAAATTCTCTTTGGATTTATAAGAAAAGACTATCAGCGTGTTGCTGAGGTCCACTTTGAAGCTGGATATGTGCCTGCTGATCAGGACGTGGATGAGTTTGCCCGCGCGCTGCGCGCAGTAGGTGAACCAATCTTCGGAATGGATGCGACGCAGATTTCAATGGGCCGGCTTTTGAACTATCTTTTTGAAGTAACCGAGACGTTTGGGATGGAGACGCGTACTGAATTGATACTTTTGCAGCGGACGATGGTTGTTGTAGAAGGGGTCGCGCGGTCCCTGAACCCGAAAATTAATATTTGGGAAGTCGCGCAACCTGTTGTAGAGTCCTACATCAGAAAGAGTATCGGGCCCAAGGCGCTATTTAGAGACCTAGCAAAAACTGCCAGTGTTCTAGCAAGGTTTGGCCCAAGGCTTCCCGGACTTGTAGAAGCGGCACTGATCAACCAGTCGAAGCCTGCTGCAGTGCCTTCTGAAAGGTCCAGGGTTTCTCACGTATTGATCTTGCTGATTGCGGCTGCAGTTAGTGCATGTGCTACTTACCTTTCAATGCGGTTCTTTTAAATACATAAGGTCGAGTTCTAGCAGCTTTTAATGAGCGGATTGACCTTGGCATATTTTCCAAATGACAACACAAGGTATATGAAAGTTAATTTGCGCTCAGAAATACTTCTTCCCAGTGTGGATTTAAGGCATGGTAAGAAAGTAAAAAAGTTCTGTCGATCCTGATCTGCTAAACTTGTGCCTAGATAAAGCCATTGGATCGCATATGACGGAAATGGCATAAGTCTTTTCAGGTGATCCAAACGCGTGTTACTGCCAATCAATCAACTTTGCCGTGCCATTAGATAAGATGACGAGTGTGAGAACTGGATCTGTATGGATAGTTGCATATAATATTTTAGCGGCGTAAAGCTCAAAGCTATCCAAATATATAATTGTACGCTTGCCTAAAAAAGAAGCGCTCTTTCAATTTCTTAACCAAAGAACACACAGGTCGGAAAGAGTAGAGATATTAGTAATCATGAAATGTCAAAGGGTTACAGGTGCTGATTAATAGCTAAAATTATCAAAGATATGATTTATATCTTCTCCCCATTCGCCATAATAAAGATCCAACAATTCGTCAGCGGGCGTTTTTCTCATGTCGAGGCTGTCTTTTAGAGCATTTAAAAAATGGCTCTCATCATGTAAAAGGCCTTGTACTCCAATTTTAGCCCGTGACCTCAGTCCTGCTTCCGATATTGAGACAACTTCCTTTGCAATATCAATCATTTTCTGACCTTTAACGACGGCGTCGAGGCCGTTAATAGAAGCAGCAATGCGCCACGCTTCGCGCGTCTCACTATCCCAGCCTTTCGCAAGATCCCAAGCGGCATCCAAGGACGACTGATCATAACAGATGCCCACCCAAAACGCTGGAAGTGCGCAAAGCCTACGCCATGGTCCGCCGTCTGCCCCGCGCATCTCTATGAATTTCTTCAATCGTGCTTCTGGAAAGATTGTTGTTAGGTGATCTGCCCAATCGCTAAGTGTTGGCGTTTCTCCTGGAAGAGCTGGCAAGTCGCCTTTTAAGAAATCACGGAAAGACTGGCCCAGGGCATTAATATACCTACCATCGCGATAGACAAAATACATAGGTACATCTAAAGCATAATCTACCCACGCTTCGAAGCCGAAACCATCCTGAAAAACAAATGGAAGCATGCCCGTACGATTATCATCAAGTGATCTCCAGACACGGCTGCGCCAACTCTTATGGCCGTTCGGTTTACCCTCAAAAAATGGTGAATTTGCAAAGAGTGCAACTGCAACAGGTTGGAGTGCAAGTGCGACCCGCATTTTTAAAACCATGTCCGCTTCACTGGAAAAATCAAGGTTAACTTGAACACATGAGGTTCTGTACATCATGGATTTTCCCATCGTTCCCACCTGATCCATATAGTCGGTCATAAGCTTGTATCGACCTTTAGGCATCATTGGCATTTCATCATACTTCCACGATGGAGCGGCCCCCAAACCAATAAAGCCGACGCCTAAACCGTCGGCAATAGATTTCACTTCTTTTAGATGGATGTTTACTTCGTCACAGGTTTCATGAATTGTCTCTAGCGTCGCTCCGGAAAGTTCTAGCTGACCGCCTGGCTCAAGAGATACATTTGCACCGTTTTTCTCCAAACCGATGAGTTTTCCGCGCTCTTCAATGGGCGCCCAATTGTATATGTCTCTTAATCCTTCAAGTAAAGCTAGGATAGATCTTTCTCCTTCGTAGGGCAAAGGAAGTAATGTATCCTTGAAATAGCCGAATTTTTCATGTTCAGTACCAATGCGCCAATCCTCTTTGAGTTTGCAGCCCGATGCAAGATACTCCATCATTTGCTCTGGACGTTCGATAGCTCCGCCGCCTGATTGTGGTATGGACATTACGTGAAATTCCTCTGTGCTATACTCATGGTGTGCTTAGCTTTTATATTACTGTCAATGGAGGTATCGATCATTTCTTCCATAATCGTTACGTCGCCAAATCATGGCTGAATGTTTGGTGTCTCGGGATATCTGACCAACCATATTTTCCAGATTTAGCCCTTTTAGCTCTGCAAATGCATCAAACAGTATCTCTCCACCCTTTGCAGTGATGGGAATGATAAGCGATGAATGTCCATTTTGATCCAGTCGCCAACTCCGCATATTGTCGTGCGTTACCAAGCTGACGCCAGTAATATCGCCTATTGCAATCGTACCGCCTTCTTTAGGGCTAAAATAAGTGATTTGGCCCTCTATAAGACTGACAATTCCTGGGGCTGAGCCTGTCACCCGGAAGCGGCCGCGCTGCTGTCCAACAAAAATTGTGATTGCACCCAAGAGCATTGTGACCGCCCCCGCTAATTTTAGAAGACCAAAGCTGGTGAGATACCAGTTTCCTCCAATTGCAACCACCAGAAAACCAATGACAAATTCACGCCATCTCCAAAACGATGCTTTGATCTCAGGTCTTATCATCTCCAGTCCCCAAGTGCGTTTTGCCAGAGCGTTAGTGCGGCAACAGCCGCCGTGTCAGCCCGTAGGATTCTTGGACCCAAGCTTAAGGAGAAACTATTTTGCATGGAATGGATATACTTACGCTCTTTTTCAGAAAATCCACCTTCCGGGCCTAAAAGAATTGCCCATTTGCCTTTTGGGAGATCTTTAGTTTCCACCCTTTCACCTACTTTTTCTTCATCACAAAACAATAAAAACCGATCCATAGGCCAATTGGACAATAGTTTTTCGAGGCGGCCTATATCTGTGACCTTGGGGATAAATGTACCGCCGCATTGCTCAGCTGCACCAATTGCGTGATCTTGTAACCTTTCACGCCTTATCCTTTCAGAATTTGTAAAATCTGTTTGCAAAGGGAGAATGCGGGCCACGCCGAGCTCCGTCGCTTTTTCTACAATGAAGTCGGTTCGAGCCTTTTTAATTGGAGCAAACATTAGCCAGACGTCTGGCGGATTTTGCTGAGGCTTAGTTATTTCAAGACAACGCACCACCCCCTGTTTTTTTCTAGCAAAGTCAATCTGCGCAAGCCATTCGCCGTTTTTGCCATTGAAAAGTCTAATGTGATCTCCCTTTGACTTACGCATCACGGAAAATATGTAGTGTGCCTGCGTCCGGCTCAAATGAACCAATTGCGCCTCAGACAGTGGGTGGTCTACAAAGAGTCTGATCTTAGTTTTCATGAAAGATAATATATGGCTGAGCGGAGTAGAACGGAAGAGGCTACAGGACAAGTTTCTGATGCAGTCAAGGGCAACTGGGTCGATACGTTGGCTCCTCAATTTAGTCAGCCCTATTTAAGGCTGTCACGGGCGGATCGGCCAATCGGAACATGGCTGTTGTTGATTCCTTGTTGGTGGGGTCTTCTACTTGCCATTTTGAAAGATGGTGAGGCCAGTCTAGTAGACTTATGGATTTTTGTTGGCTGTGCTTTTGGAGCATTTTTGATGCGTGGCGCCGGGTGTACTTGGAATGATATTACCGATCGAAACTATGATGGCGCAGTCGCGCGAACAAAATCACGTCCCATTCCTTCTGGTCAGGTGAGTGTACTAAAAGCTTTTGTCTGGATGGGATTACAGGCTTTGCTTGCATCGTTAATCTTGTTTTCATTTAACTGGGTCGCAATTACTTTGGGATTTATATCTTTGTTTCCAGTAATGATATATCCGTTTGCAAAACGGTTCACTTGGTGGCCTCAGGGTTTTCTTGGAATTGCCTTTAATTGGGGAGCTTTGCTTGCCTTTGCAGCCCATAGTGGTGCGCTGCATGGATCTGCAATCCTTTTGTATCTGAGTGGCGTAACATGGACACTTTTTTATGATACGATTTACGCGCATCAAGACAAAGAAGACGATGCATTGATTGGGATCAAATCAACTGCGCGGCTGTTTGGGGATGCGACAAATATTTGGTTATGGGGGTTCTCGCTGTTGAGCAGTTTTTTAATGCTTGGGGCGCTCTTTTTTGGGACCTCAGGATTAAGCCTTATAATCTCGGGTTTCGGCGTGCTTGGTTTTTGGGTTCATTTGGTGTGGCAGGTCCGTCAAGTGAACTTTGACAATGCCGAAGATTTATTAAGAATTTTCCGGTCAAATCGAAATGCTGGTCTTATTCCACTGATGTTTTTTGCCAGTGCGGTTATACTTTAATTGCACAGTTTGAATTTGGAGGCTATCACGCGTAACAGGGCCTACAGTCTTATCCTTTTCGAAACGAGGCTCTGTCTTGATCACGGGAGGAGGTATGTTTATTTTGGGATTCACTGAGTATGAGAATTGAAAACCTTCCATCAAAAAGCTACTAAGTATTAAATTGAGTCCAGAAGACAGCGATTATCTTTACGTCTCTTTCCAGCGGCCTTTTAAAAAGAACCCATCTAAATTATATCCAGTGGTGTGTATTGATAGACTTAACACGTTGCTTAAAAATTCAAAATCAAATTTGAGCCAGGATCAGATAGAGTTGACCCAATGGGACAGGAACTTTTGGATGTTATAGCTAAGCTTTTAAAAGCTACCAAGAGATGGCGTTGGAAACATCTGGACGGCACTGATAGTCAAGGACGTAAAGGAATGAATCGGAATCTCAGTAACTCGCGCACAACTGCGGTTTTGCAAGGAATTCAAAGAGGTCGAGTGTTAACACGAAGTTTTATTGTCAAAAGATTCGGGGAGAGCCAGCCAATCGCTTCGAATAATACCAGAGAAGGCCGTGAGACCAACCGGAAGATCGAATTCCGATTGTAAGATGCCCTGAGCCCATTTGTGTCCAATAAATTACAAGAGCCTGATAAAAAATAATTAGAATTGAGTTTGTCATAACAACAGCTTTTATCCCATTTGCTATTTTTGCAATGGGCCGGTTTGCAAATTGGCTGTTGCATAAGTTTACCATGATGTCCAAATCGGACCTGTCTGAGTTTGAGAAAATGGCCCATGAACTTCACGATGCTGAACTCACCAGCAAACTGACGCAAACCGAGTCTGAGCTGACTGCAGCGATGGAAGGTCTGCGTGCGATTCGGCATGAAACTGAGGAATTACAGACCTTTTTTAGCCAGTCCCGTAAGTCCAATGTATAATACTGATTAAGAAGTTTTAGACAAGTCGTTTTCATTAAGGAGAAAGTTTTCCAAGTAGCTTATTTTCAGACTAAGATTTAGGCTTTACCGCCATCTTTTTAAGGCGGTTTCGTCCGCAGCTTTTGAAACAACCCAGTCTCGAGAATGTTTTGTGACTTCTTTTTTCCAAAAAGGTGCTCGGGATTTGAGGTAGTCCATAAGAAATTCTGCAGCCTCAAAGGCTTCCTTGCGATGCTTGGATGCGGTTGCCACCATCATGATAAGATCCCCTGGAGCGAGACGCCCGAAGCGGTGTATGACCAAAATATCGCCAAGTGACCAGCGATTGGCTGCCTCGTTTACAATCTTGGTAATCGTTTTCTCGGTCATGGCGGGGTAATGCTCGATATCCATATAAGACAGTCTAATATCTGCTAAACTGCGGACAATACCCGAAAATGTTACGATGGCGCCCATATTGGCTTGATTGGTTGCAAAGATATTGGCCTCATTTCCAAAATCGAAAGCTTTTTTTTGGATGCGCACTTTCATAAATTAACCTCCGGTCATCGGAGGGAAAAAGGCTACTTCTCTAGCGCCCTCTAAAGAAGCATCAAAATCTAGTAGCTCTTGATCAACGGCTACACGCAGTGAGCTGAGATCAGAAAATGCTAGTGCGTAGCGTGGTTCGCGCTCGGATAGTTCTTTAACCAAATCTGAGACTGTTTCAGCATTTGTTTCAACGGTTTCAGTGGCCTTTCCAATACGTTCGCGGACCGAGGCAAAATAAAGTAAATCAATCATTTTTCATCTCGTAGGTAGGGTAGTGCTTTCATAAAGTAATCCAAACCCGTGATGAACGTCAAACCTGCTGCGGTCCAAAGCAGCCAAAGACCAATGTAGCTCGACCAGACCATTCCTCTAAACGACCACCAGAGGCGACTGGTTTCATTAGTTTGAGCAGTCAATTTTTGGGCTCCATGGCTATTTTCTAAACTAGAAATAGAAAGTGCAAAATGGTGTTCAAAAATACCTTGAGAAAATAAAGTGGCAATCGCTACCATCTGAGCTGAAGTTTTCCACTTGGCAAGATTTGTCACTTTTAGTGCATCTGCAGTATCACCCAAAAACTCGCGAAGGCCTGATACAAAGACCTCACGGGAAATAATGATTGTGGCGGGTAATACAAGCCATGGAGACATACTTGAATATCCAACTATGATTAAAAGAGCGATGATCACCATTGCTTTGTCAGCAATGGGGTCAAGCATGGCGCCAAATTTTGTCTCTTGTTTCCAAACCCTAGCCAAAAAGCCATCAAACCAATCTGTGAAGGCAGCAACCACAAAAAGAATAAGGGCAAACCAATCAGCGTATAATCTGTTGAAGTACAAGAACATGACCGCAACTGCTGGCGCAGCCAGCAATCGAAGGATCGTAAGTACATTTGGAATGTTCCAGGTCATATGCTTGATGTAGTAAAATTCTGGCCTGAGTTAAAGCAAAAGTGCGCACGCCAAAGCGATTTAATTTTCCCATCCTACTGGAACACTTAGGGGGCCGCGAAATGCCCAACCTGAAAAATTGACCTCGCCTTTTAGTTTAAGAGAGGGAAACGCTTCTATAAGCATCGGGATGGCGACCTCTACTATCAAGGCTTTTGAAGCCCAAGCTCCTGCGCAAAAATGTGGGCCTGCGCCAAATGTGATGGATTTAGATGTATCTCTGTGCGGGTTAAATTTGTTTGGATTATCAAAGATGCTCTCATCGCGATTGCCGGAGGCAAACATTAAGAATACCTGATCGCCAGGATCAAATTGGATTTCTTTGTACTGATAGGATTGCGTTACTCGTCGCGGCGACATTCCTATAGGGGCAATCCAACGCGTGAATTCTTCAAACACTTGTAAGTAGCTAATCTGCCCTCTTTTTAGATCTTTGAGAATCTTTGGATGTTTCAAAAGTGCCCAAACGATACCAGCTATTGCATCACGTGGTTCGTTTTGACCGCCGGAAATGGCGAGTTTTATATTGGCGCGCAATTGCTGATCATTAAGTCCTGCTCGCTGTTGAACGTTTAAAAGTGACATGTCGTCTGCCGGTAGGCCCTGTCTAATTCGATCTGAGATGTGCCGGTCAATTGATGCTGTACAATCATTGCAGTTTGCTTCGATATTCCGGTCGCCGGCATAATTGGAACAGCCATCAATCATTCCCTGGCTAACACGGTCCATTTCCTTCCACGTCATATTGGTGAGCCCGGTCATCACCTTAAGCGCTTGAGCACATACTGGCATCGCATAATCAGTAACAATATCGCCCTCTCGTTCCTCCTTTAATCTGCCAATGATATTTTGAGTAGCACTTTCATAATGGGCTTGCCAAACGTTTCTAACAGTTTTTGGGGACAAGGAGGGAAAAATAGCTTTGCGTTCCATTTGATGCGCCGGGCCGTCTTTACGCAACATCTTTTGCCCCCATGAGGCGGGTCATAAGCCCATTTCGTTGGTCTGAAGAGAATACGTCAATTTTCTTTTCCAGAGTGAATATATCGTTTCGTTTGGTAATCAAAACAGCATTAAGTGCCGGCACATAGGCAATCGGTGCTCGGTGGCGCATATCCTCCAAGGTTGGGTACGGGTTTTGTCTGAAGGCGGCAAAATCAATATCGAATACTGGTGCATTGGCCATCTTATGATCCACACTAATTGTATTATCTCTCAATTCATCGTGTGCATCAATTTGGGCAGCTTGACCATATCATCAAAAGTCGATTTCACAATTTCTGCGATATCGGTCAAACCTTGCTTATGCATTCTATATGCAATTTATTTTTCCGCAAAAAGCCCACTTTTACTCTTGATTACCATGATGCCTTTAGTTTCTTAGGGGATAGAAAATGCGCCTCGAGAGCCGAAAAAAACCTTTTTTAAAGTTAGGTGATGTTTACTCGCGCATAAACGACGCGAGAGCCTTGTCTAAAATGGGTTATGGCTGTCATCCGAAATCGAATTGCCATAAATCGATATATTACTGTCGATCTTCATTTAAATTGATCTCTCCACCGCCATGAAGAAATTTTGTGCAGTATGGAAATTGTGAGTAGCTTCTGAGAAGCGAACACCTTTTAATTGGCCAAAGTTGTGAAGTAGCAGCAGCGTGGAAAAAACATTAATCTAGAAGCCTATCCATCGACTCCAAAGCGAGTTCATATCCAAGCAGGCCAAGCCCCATAATAACGCCGTCTGCGCAGAGAGAAACATATGAATGATGGCGAAAGCTTTCTCGCTTGTGGATATTAGAAATATGGACTTCGATAATTCGCCCATCAAAAGCCTTTAGCGCATCATAAATTGCAATTGATGTATGCGAATAAGCACCCGGATTTATTATGATACCAGTGGCCTCTTGGCGCGCTTCATGGATCCAGTCGATCAATTGACCTTCTAAATTTGACTGTAGACATTTGACTGTAAATCCGGAACTGCCCGCCAATCTAGTACATGTCTCGGCCAAATCGTCCAAAGTTTGATAGCCGTAAATTTCTGGTTCGCGTTGACCCAACAGATTTAGATTTGGACCGTTTAGAATATAAATTAGTTTACTCAAGTTCTTAGCTCCTGTCGTTTATAAGGCGAGGCTCTAATTTCGTTGTGCTGCATAACCACACTTAGTTATAGGCCCACAAGATCAAAAAAGCCCCAAATATAATCCTGTAGATGACATATGGAGCAAAGCTAACACGGTTTAGCCACCGCATCATCAACGCTAGCGCAATAAATGCTGAGATCGCAGCAAAGAAAGCAGCGATTGCTGCGTCGCGTAGTAACGCAAAATTTGCACTGGTTGCTGCGTCAATTGCCCCAAGTGTTGCAGCAGCGATAATGACGGGAATAGACATCAGCATTGATAACCGGGCGGCTTCTTCGCGCGTGTATCCCATAAAACGGGCGCCAGTAATGGTAATTCCTGATCTCGATGTGCCGGGAATAAACGCAATTGCCTGCCATAGGCCTAGTATCAAAGCCTCTTTCAAGGTCCATTCATGATTGGATGTCTTTGACTGAGGTTTTTGGTCAGACCACCACAATAGAATGCCAAAACCCATCATTGCAGCGCCAATCAAAGAAACACTATCTCTTAATACAGAATCCAAATCAGTCATTTTGATTACCAGACCCACAAAGATTGCTGGAATAGTGGCGACCAAAAAGCATAACGCCAATAACTGATCTTTTGTTTGAATTTTGCCTTTTGATAAACCTAGACAGCCTTTGTAAATACGTCTGACGTCCCGCCAAAAATACGCAACGACTGCGCAGAGTGTCCCTACATGCACGGCTACATCTATGACGGGGCCCTGATCTTGTGAACCAGTGAGATTGGGAAATAAAATCAAATGTGCGCTAGAGGAAATTGGGAGAAACTCAGTGATGCCTTGAATGAAAGCAAGTATGATCAAATGTAAAATTGGCATTCAGGTCTCTTATAAAACTTGAAACCGTTGTACATCTCTAGGCATTTATAAGCAAAGAGCTATTTTTAGTTCCGAACCGGATATAATTTTTTAACCTTGCTAGATTGGAGTGACTGTATTAAAGAGTATATCTTAAATATAGGTCATAATGGGTGTCTTTTATTTTTTGTGACTGCCCCCCAAATGATTATTTCAAACTACACCGTAATCTACAAACCAGAGAACTTTGATAACGAGGAAGCTTCAATGTCACAGCAACCGATGTTAAAATTTGTATCCCTTGGCCGTGCCATGCCCGATAAACGAGAGGCAAACAAACGCGCTAAGGATTTCGAAGAAATATATGCTGATTTTGCAAAGGAAAAAGCGGAGGAACAGGCAAGCCGGTGCAGCCAATGTGGCGTGCCCTACTGTCAGTCTCACTGCCCATTGCATAACAATATCCCTGATTGGCTGATGCTTACTGCGGAAGGCCGCCTCGAAGAAGCTTATCAACTATCCCAACAGACTAATTCATTCCCTGAAATCTGCGGCCGTATTTGTCCGCAGGATAGATTGTGCGAGGGTAACTGTGTAATAGAACAAACTGGCCATGAGACAGTTACAATCGGCGCAGTAGAGAAATATTTGACTGACATGGCATGGGATAAAGGCTGGGTTAAACCAATCCAACCAAACCGTGAATTAAAATTTTCAGTTGGCATTATCGGCTCTGGACCTGGCGGCTTGGCAGCAGCGGATCGACTCCGCAGGGCAGGTGTTCAAATTACGGTTTATGATCGTTATGACCGTGCTGGCGGTTTGATGACTTATGGAATCCCTAGCTTTAAGCTAGAAAAAGAAGTAGTTAACAACCGGAATGCCCAATTGATTGATGGCGGGGTCAAATTTGAACTGAACTGTGATGTTGGCAAAGACCTATCTTTTGCGGATCTGCGTGCTCGGCATAACGCGGTGATTATTGCCACGGGCGTTTATAAAATTCGCGACATCGACGTGCTTGGCACAGAGCGCGCTGGAGTAGTTCAGGCGCTAGATTTTCTAACGGTCTCGAACAAAGTCAACTTTGGCGATAAAGTTAAGGCGTTTGAAAGCGGAGAGTTGAACGCCAAGGATAAGAAGGTCATTGTGATTGGTGGTGGTGATACTGCCATGGATTGCGTGCGGACTGCGATACGTCAAGGTGCAACATCTGTAAAATGTATGTACCGCCGGGATCGTACAAATATGCCTGGCTCTCAACGTGAAGTCCAAAACGCTGAAGAAGAGGGAGTTGTATTCAAGTGGCTCTCCGCGCCCAAGGCCTTTGTAGCTTCCAAGGATGTTTCAAAATTTGAGGATGCCGTCAAAGCTGGTGAGTCTTGTCAGGGTGTAGTGGGGTATAAGATGCGTCTCGGTACGCCCGATGCAACGGGACGCAGAGTTCCCGAGGTGATTGAGGGCAGTGAATATTTTGAAAAGGCCGATCTTGTGGTTAAAGCGCTGGGTTTTGAGCCTGAAGACTTACCGATTCTTTTTAATGAGCCAGAACTCCCAGTCACGCGCTGGGGGACTGTTAAAGCCGCTTTTGAAACGGGCAAAACGGATTTGGATGGCGTTTACGCTGTGGGTGACATTGTCCGCGGTGCCTCACTTGTGGTTTGGGCCATCCGAGATGGTCTAGACACAGCAAATGCTATTTTGGAAGAGTTGAATTTGAGTTCGGCTATTGCTGCGGAGTAAGCAGGCTTAAAGCAAGAGACGTTAAACTAACACGGCAAGAGCATAAATTTGGCCAAAACTTCACAAGATAAACACAAAGAGTATTAATCTATGATAAAACTGACGCCTCTTTATACATATACAGTGGCTCCAGTTATGACGGTGACGCTGACTGTTTTGAAGCATCATTTGGTTGCTTTATGAGGAGATAAGATATGACAAGATTTGATGATAACTGGGTGGCTAAAGAAGCCGCAAAGAGAGTATGGATGTCCAAAAAAAGCCTCTACCGCGATGAAGATGAACACTCTTCTTGTGGTGTAGGTTTTGTTGTGTCAGTTGACGGAAAACCTAGCCGCAAAGTAGTAGAAAATGGCATTGCTGCGCTAAAGGCCATTTGGCATCGCGGCGCAGTAGATGCAGATGGAAAAACGGGTGACGGTGCTGGTATCCATGTACAAATACCAGTCTCTTTCTTTTATGACCAGATCAGGCGCACTGGCCATGAGCCTCGCAAGGGAGAGTTGATTGCTGTCGGGCAAGTCTTTTTGCCACGCACTGACTTTGGCGCACAGGAAACCTGTCGGACTATTGTGGAAAGTGAAGTTTTACGCATGGGATATTATATCCACGGTTGGCGGCATGTTCCAGTCGAGATTGATTGCCTAGGCGAAAAGGCAAATGCAACGCGGCCCGAGATTGAACAAATCCTGATCAGTAATTCAAAGGGTGTGGATGAGGAAACCTTTGAGCGAGAACTTTATGTCATTCGTCGCCGTATTGAAAAAGCCGCCTCCAACGCTGGTATCTCGGAGCTCTATATCGCGTCTTTATCTTGTCGATCAATAATCTACAAAGGGATGATGTTGGCAGAGCAAGTTGCAGTATTCTATCCCGATTTGCGCAATGAGCGGTTCGAGAGTGCATTTGCTATTTATCACCAACGCTATTCTACGAATACATTTCCACAATGGTGGCTTGCGCAGCCGTTTCGGATGTTGGCACACAATGGTGAAATTAATACGCTTAAGGGCAATGTTAACTGGATGAAAAGTCATGAAATTCGTATGACCAGTGCAGCTTTTGGCGAGATGGCCGAAGATATTAAACCAATTGTACCGAGTGGCTCATCAGATTCTGCGGCTCTGGATGCAGTATTTGAGATGCTGGTCAGAGCGGGTCGTGATGCTCCTATGGCCAAAACGATGCTGGTCCCGGAAAGTTGGTCTAAACAAGCCAGTGAACTGCCCCAAACTTGGAGGGATATGTATTCGTATTGCAATTCAGTCATGGAGCCTTGGGATGGCCCAGCAGCCCTAGCAATGACCGATGGGCGCTGGGTGTGCGCTGGACTTGATCGTAACGGCCTAAGACCCATGCGGTATGTTGTTACTGGCGACGGGCTGCTTATTGCTGGATCCGAAGCTGGGATGGTACCAATTGATGAAGCTTCGGTGCGCGAAAAAGGAGCTCTTGGACCTGGACAAATGCTTGCTGTGGATATGCAAGAGGGCAAACTTTACCACGACACAGGCATTAAGGATAAACTTGCTGAATCGCAGCCCTTTGGACGTTGGGTCAGTAAGATAACTGAACTTGATGAGCCTTTGACAAAAGTTACTGAAGTGGCGATGTTTAGCGGCGAAGAGTTGCGTCGCAGACAGATATCCGCGGGCTATTCGCTTGAAGAATTGGAACATATTCTTATTCCAATGGCAGAATTGGCAAAGGAATCCTTAGCATCAATGGGCGACGATACGCCGAGTGCGGTTCTGTCAAAAATATACCGACCGCTCTCCCATTATTTCCGACAAAACTTTTCTCAAGTAACTAATCCGCCAATTGACAGTTTGCGCGAATTTCGCGTTATGAGCCTGAAAACTCGCTTTGGCAATCTTAAGAATGTACTTGACGAAAGCAGCGCGCAGACTGAGATATTGGTATTGGATTCACCTTTTGTGGCAAACGCCCAATGGGATGAGGTTACGCGTCATTTTAACGCTGACTTGACGGAAATTGATTGTACATTTAGAGTTGCCGATGGCCCAAATGCGCTGCAGGATGGGCTGGAGAGAATTCGTTCAGAGGCCGAAGACGCCGTCCGGTCTGGAGCAGGGCATCTTGTGCTTACAGACCATTATTCTGATGGTTACAAAGTCGCTATGCCGATGATCCTTGCAACCTCCGCTGTGCATGGGCATTTGACTGCCAAAGGCCTCAGAACCTTCACTTCTCTGAATGTACGTTCAGCGGAATGTGTCGATCCACATTATTTTGCAGTTCTCATCGGCGCTGGTGCAACGGTGGTAAACGCTTATCTTGCTGAAGATAGTTTGGCTGATCGGATTGAACGCGGTCTAATGAGCTGTAGCTTAAATGAAGCGGTTGACCGGTACCGCACAGCGATTGATCAGGGATTGTTGAAAATAATGTCTAAGATGGGGATTTCAGTGATTTCCTCTTATCGTGGCGGACTGAACTTTGAAGCCGTTGGGTTGAGTCGTGCAATGTGCGCTGAGTATTTCCCTGGTTTAATGAGCCGCATCTCGGGAATTGGTGTTAGTGGTGTTCAAAGAAAAGCCGTTGCTGTGCATGAGAAAGCATGGATGGGGTCATCAGATTTCCTACCTATGGGTGGCTTCTACAAATCGCGCAAATCAGGTGAATCTCACGCTTGGGAGGCGCAGACAATGCATATGATGCAGACAGCTTGTAATAGGGCCAGCTATGATCTCTGGAAACAGTATTCCGCGCGGATGCAGGCCAATCCACCGATCCATTTGCGCGATCTTTTAGCAATTAAACCACTTGGAAACCCACTTCCTTTGGAAGAGGTTGAAAGCCTGACGGCCATTCGGAAACGATTTGTCACGCCCGGTATGTCACTTGGAGCGTTGAGTCCTGAGGCGCATAAAACGCTTAACGTTGCGATGAACAGGATCGGTGCAAAATCAGACAGTGGTGAAGGCGGCGAAGATCCAGCGCATTTCCATCCAGAACCAAACGGTGATAATCCGTCTGCTAAGATCAAACAGGTGGCTTCGGGCCGCTTTGGTGTGACGGCCGAATATCTAAACCAATGCGAGGAATTGGAAATCAAAGTAGCGCAGGGTGCCAAGCCTGGCGAAGGGGGGCAGCTACCTGGAATGAAGGTCACAGATCTTATTGCTCGGTTGCGCCATTCGACAAAAGGTGTAACACTTATCTCTCCACCGCCGCATCATGATATTTACTCAATTGAAGATCTTGCTCAGCTAATTTATGATCTCAAACAAATCAATCCGCACTGTAAAGTGACAGTCAAACTTGTCGCAGCTTCGGGGGTTGGTACTATTGCCGCAGGAGTGGCCAAAGCCAAGGCTGACGTAATTCTGATTTCGGGCCATAATGGAGGCACAGGCGCCTCTCCCGCTACGTCTATAAAATTTGCTGGTCTTCCTTGGGAGATGGGACTGACAGAAGCGCATCAAGTTCTTGCTATGAACAAATTGCGTGAACGCGTCACGCTTCGAACTGATGGTGGTTTACGTACGGGGCGCGATATTATCATGGCGGCTATGATGGGTGCTGAGGAATATGGAATTGGGACTGCGGCTTTGATTTCGATGGGATGCATTATGGTGCGCCAGTGCCAGTCAAATACATGCCCCGTTGGTGTTTGTACGCAAAACGAAGGCCTTCGCGAGAAATTTACTGGAAATGCCGATAAGGTGGTCAACCTAATCACTTTTTATGCTCAAGAAGTCCGTGAAATCCTCGCTAGTATAGGCGCTCGATCATTGTCTGATATTATTGGTCGAGCAGATCTTCTTAGCCAGGTAAGCCGGGGGGCTGATCATCTTGATGATCTTGATCTAAATCCACTGTTGATTACTGTGGATGGTGCAGATCGGATTGTTTATAATCGCGACCGTGAGCGTGCCCAAGTGCCAGATACTTTGGATGCTGAGATCGTAAATGATGCGGCACGGTTCCTTAATGAGCGTGAGAAAATGCAATTGAGTTACGCGATCCAGAACACGCACCGTACTGTTGGAACTCGTATCTCTAGCCATATTGTGCGAAAGTTTGGAATGAGAAATTCGCTGCAGCCTGATCATTTAACGATCAAACTAACGGGAAGCGCGGGCCAATCACTGGGTGCATTTGCAGTACGAGGCTTAAAGCTTGATGTATCCGGTGATGCCAATGATTATGTCGGAAAGGGGCTGTCTGGGGGAACGATCATCGTACGACCTGAAATGGCAAGTCCATTAGTTGCCGCAGAAAATACCATTGTTGGTAATACTGTACTTTATGGAGCTACGGACGGCCTCCTGTTTGCGTCAGGGCAGGCGGGTGAGCGGTTTTGTGTGAGAAACTCAGGTGCCAGAGTTGTGGTGGAGGGCTGCGGGAGCAACGGGTGCGAATATATGACAGGTGGTGTCGCAGTTGTGCTTGGCTCAATTGGCGCGAATTTTGGGGCTGGAATGACGGGTGGTATGGCTTATTTGTACGATCCGGAGGGGCGTGCATCGTCTATGTTGAATTTGGAAACACTTGTCACGTGTACGGTTGGTGTAGAACATTGGAAAAAAGAACTTAAAAATCTGATTTCACAACATGCTGATGAAACTTCTAGCCCAAAGGCAAAAGAGATTTTATGCCACTGGGATTTGGAAGTTAGAAACTTCATCCAGATATGTCCTAAAGAGATGCTAGTGCATTTACCTCACCCATTGACCATTGAGCCTGAAAGTATGCCTGCTGAGTGATGTCAAAGTTATCTAAGGATAAAAGGTTAGTCCAAAATGTGATGCTTGGGCTTGCCTTATTTATTGGCGCAGTAGGTTACGATATTCAACGTCAGATTAGTGATGGATTAGAATGGGGTTACTAGCTTTCCAACCTTAGCCTTAGCTGAATAAAAATTCCAAATGCTAAACGTTTTGGTGCCACATCTGTAGTTGCAAAGTATGTACTTGTCGGGTCTCTTGTTATCTTTTGATGCAAACCTAATTTTTGGCCTGCACTTCTAATTCAATTGGAGTAAAGGTTTACCATTTGCTTCTTCAAAAGTTTTGTAAGTATATTATCAATTGTAATCGTATCGGTTTCATTTATATATTTGCGATTTAGTAATTAGTGATGAGAACTATCTAGTCTTAATGATGTCCACCTTTCCCCTAACACACTTTAGACTGTCCGCCGAATGGGTATTTTGAACTCAACTAAATAGAGCCTTTTTGGCCATCTTTAAGTAATCAGGCTCAGTAGTATTTCTCCTCTTAGTAAGTTACAAAAACTGACAGAAAAGCTAGTATTATTGTAACGTTTTATGTCTTTAATTACATCCAGAACTGGTCCCGTTTCCGATTTAAGTTCCGCGAAAGTAGGCGAGGATAGTAAACTTGTTTGTCGTCCTAGTTATTTTTGCTAGCAAAGGTATTCCGAACAATATTCTTTTTTGAATCGTATGAATGCTTTTAGAGCGCCTGCCTAATCCCCGACGGGAGAAAAACCTCGCTTATCACTGCTATTGCTTTGATACACATGAGTCATGGATATGCCACAAAGTTGAATGATGGATTGAAATCGCTTCCATAAATGGGCATGGAGTAGAGAGATTAAAAATTATGGATTTTTCTAGATGCTTCGGTTGTACCATTTTGCCCTTTCTCCCTTCTCTCGCAAAGTGCGTCTAAGCCTTGCTGAAAAGAGGATTGAAGTGGAACTTGTCGAAGAAAGATACTGGGAACAGTCTGCAGATTTTCTACGACGCAACCCAGCTGGTATGGTTCCAATCCTCAGACTAGATGGTAAAAACTATACTGAGAGTACGGCGATCTGTGAGTATCTTGAAGATTTATACCCTACGCCTGAATTAATGCCCAAAGATACAGCTGAGCAATACGAAGTGCGCCGTTTGGGAAACTGGTTTGATGACAAGTTTTACAATGAAGTTACCAAAAAACTAATGAATGAACGTGTGATTAAAAAGATTTCTGGCGAAGGTTTTCCCGATAGTAAGAACGTCAAGCGAGGTGCAAAGCGAATTAAATATCATCTTGATTATATGGCTTGGCTTCTGGAGCGACGTCGCTGGTTGGCTGGCGACGTCATGACTTTGGCTGATTTTTCTGCAGCCGCGCAATTGTCCTGCCTTGATTACATTTCTGATGTTGACTGGAACCGGTCGGTGGCTGTGAAAGACTGGTATGCTAAGATTAAATCACGCCCTGCATTTCGAAATATCCTTGCGGATCAAGTCCCGGGGTTCCCCCCACCTAGACATTATAACGATCTGGATTTCTGATGGCTGAACAAAGAGTATTTGATGACCTTAAATGGCGTCTGCAGAAAAAATCGCAGAGTGAAGGGTTTGATGATATGCGTATTTGTCGCCCGTGGGATGTCCCCAAAGTTCCAGAAGAATTGAAACAATTTTTACAAAAAGGCTATCATGGTCAGATGGACTGGCTGGCTGAACGAAGTCATTGGCGTAGCGATCCGTCAGCACTTTGGCCTGAGGCGCGATCGGTGATCATGCTTGCACAGAGTTATGCCCCTCTTTATGATCCCATGTCTATAGTTGGCGAATGCGACAAAGCGGCGATTTCTGTCTATGCCCGGAACAAAGATTATCATGACATTGTTAAAAAACGCCTCAAGGTAATTGCGGGATGGCTAATTGCTGAGGCAGGTGGCAACGTTAAAGTCTTTGTAGATACTGCTCCGGTTCCAGAAAAACCTTTGGGCCATGCCGCAGGGTTGGGTTGGCAGGGAAAGCATACAAATTTGGTGAGCCGCAAGCTTGGCAATTGGTTTTTTATTGGATCTGTTTTTACGACTTTAGAGATACCAGAAGATCTTGCAGAAAACGATCACTGCGGCAAGTGTAAGAAATGTTTGATGGCCTGCCCCACAGATGCATTTCCAGCACCTTATCAGCTCGATGCGCGGCGCTGTATTTCTTATCTGACAATTGAGCATAAAGGCCCTGTGGTCCCAGAGCTTCGCGAAAAGTTAGGTAATCGGATTTACGGCTGCGATGATTGTCTGGCGGCTTGTCCGTGGAATAAATTTGCTCAAGACGCGCGAGAAGTTCGCTATCATGCCCGTGATGATCTCATGGCGCCGCATCTTGCGGATCTTGTCGTGCTTAACGATACAGAATTCCGTCAGAAATTTTCTGGTAGTCCAATCAAACGTATTGGCCGTGACAGGTTTGTGCGCAACGTACTTTACGCTATGGGGAATTCCGGTCAAAGGTCCCTACATCAATATGCGCAAAACCTCTGTGGTGATCCAGATCCTGTTGTGGCCGAGGCGGCTAGGTGGGCTGTTGGAAAGCTAACAGATGGAATTTAGATGCAAAACGTCATCTGCTTTGCCGTAAACAGACTTGCAAGTATTCATTTGTTGACCGACCGATGTGGTGACAACAAACGAGAGGCATGAATGACCCTTGTCTTAGGCATTGATACTGGCGGTACCTATACCGACGCAGTCATACTGCGTGATGAGATCGACGTGGTCGCAAGTTCTAAGTCACTGACAACGCGAGAAGATTTAGCTATTGGCATTGGCGCTGCCGTTCATGACGTTTTAACACAATCTGGTATTTCGCCCTTAGACATTGCGATGGCCTCTTTGTCGACAACGCTTGCAACCAATGCGCTTGTCGAGGGACAAGGTGAGCGCGTCGGCCTAGTCTATATTGGCTTTCGCGCAGGCGATCTAGAGCGTCACGGCCTTGGAGATGCTCTGCGTGGGGATCCTGTTTTGGAAATGGCTGGAGGGCATTCACATGCTGGATATGAAGTTGCGGCTTTTAATGACAAACTGTTAGACGATTGGTTAGCTGGGCTTAAAGGCGTTTCTGCCTATGCTGTAGCCAGTCAGTTCGCGACGCGTAACCCGGCTCACGAAAAATGCGCTGCAGATCTTATCCGTTCGCGGACTTCAAGACCCGTGAGTGCCTCTCATCAGCTTTCTGCAAAGCTGAACGGTCCCAAACGTGCCCTTACTGCAATATTGAATGCCAGACTTATTGGTATGATAGACCGGTTAATTGGACGAGCTAGGGCTACGCTGCGCAATTTGGGTATTTCAGCACCTCTAATGGTGGTGCGTGGGGATGGGGCTTTAATTTCTGAAGATCAGGCAAGGGAAAAACCTATAGAGACGATCCTAAGTGGACCGGCCGCCTCAATTGTGGGTGCACAGTGGATGACGGGGGTTGAGAATGCTCTGGTATCTGACATTGGTGGTACTACAACCGACATTTCCCTTTTGCGCAACGGGCACCCAATGATCGATCCGCAAGGAGCGCAGGTTGGGCCATATCGCACAATGGTCGAAGCTGTAGCTATGCAAACGACGGGCCTTGGCGGTGATAGTGAAGTACATTTTGTTTCAGAAGGCTTGCTTGGTGGGCTCACGCTTGGCCCCAAGCGCGTTCTTCCAGTCAGCCTAGCGGCGATAAAGCACGGGGCAGTTATGCATGCCGCCCTTGATGCGCAACTCAAAACTGCTTTGCCAAGTGAAAACGATGGACGATTTGTGTGCAAAATCCAAACCCATGACGCAGGCGATCTTGCAGAACGGGATGCAGCTCTTTTTGCAAAGCTTAGCTTAGACATTCAACCGATGAATGCAGTGATAAAATCGCGCCTCGAAGCGCAGGCTTTGATTAGACTTGTTGGTCGGGGGTTGGCCCAAATATCTGCTCTCACGCCGTCGGATGCCAGCCACTTTCTAGGTTACACGAGTGTCTGGGATCGCGATGCTGCCACGAAAGCCCTGCAATTGTTTGGTCGTAGAAGAAATGGAGCTGGGGCTCTTATTGCTCAAGATGCGGAAACCATGTCCCAAATGATTGTCGACCAACTTACACATCAAACCTCGACTGCATTGCTGTCCACCGCATTCCATGAAGAGGATAAGAAATTTTTCAATTCTCCCAAGAGCCTTGCTGCGCATCCTTTAATGCAACAGGGTTTAAAAGGTCATAAAGGATTGGTGAAGATCGATACGGGTTTAAATATCCCAGTTGTCGGACTTGGAGCGTCAGCCAGCTGTTATTATCCAGCAGTTGGGAAAAGGTTGAATTGTCAAATGATTTTACCTGTACATTCAGGCGTTGCGAATGCGATTGGTGCCGTTGTTGGCCGGATCACCGTGCGGGCAAGTGGGATTGTTACCGCACCAAGTGATGGAGTTTTCAGATTACATCTGGAAGATGGCCCAAAAGATTTTACTCAAGAGACTGCCGCATTACAGTGCCTAGAACGGGTGCTTAGGGGAAAAGCTATCTCTGCTGCAAAAAAATCTGGTGCAGAGGATTTACAGGTCACTGTTCATAATGACATCAGGAAAGCTATTATTGAGGCTAGTGAGATGTTTGTAGAGGCCAATATAACGGTAACAGCGACGGGGCGGCCAAGGATTACAACTCGATAAAATACCACAGTCCAAACACGCTTCTTTTATTGAACCAAAGTATATTCGATAGATAACATCTTATGACATCGCAACTCCCGATGTTCATGATAATTAACTTCAACGATTTGGTGCGGTCAATTAAATTTTATGAAAATATTGTTTGGATGGAGTATGTTTGCTCATTAGTTAGTATTATCTTTTCCAAATAATGGATTGGCTTTTGGGTTGTTTTAACTTCCGTCGAAGCCGACCATATGCTGTTCTCCCCGTTGGCGAGATAGAAGAATTTGTTTCTGTCGCTCACGAAAGCGATCTTTGTCATTTTGCGTTGTCTCAAGTTCACACTTATGACAGGCGACACCGTGTTCATATTCAGATCGGTAGCGATCAGCCGGGAGGATTGGGCGGCGGCAGGCATAGCAAAGCTGATGGGGCCCTTCTCTTAAACCATGGCCAACAGATACACGTGCATCAAACACAAAACAGTCTCCGTACCAAGTGCTGTGTGATTCTGGGACATCTTCTAGGTATTTTAATATACCTCCTTTGAGGTGATAAACGTCTTCTATTCCCTGGCTGAGGAGATAGTTGGTTGATTTTTCGCAACGAATTCCACCAGTGCAAAACATTGCAATTCGCTTATTGCGGAAACGGTCTTTGTTCGCTTCCCACCATTTTGGAAAATCGCGAAAGGATTTTGTCTCTGGGTCAATGGAACCTTCAAATGTGCCTATACCAACCTCATAATCGTTGCGCGTATCAATCACTGCGACGTCTGGAGCTTTGATCAGCTCATTCCAATCTTTCGCCTCTACATAATGTCCGGTGCGCGCCTTTGGGTCAACATTGGGCTGACCCATTGTGACGATCTCTTTCTTAAGCTTCACTTTCATACGAGGAAACGGGGGTAGGCTTGAGATGCTTTCTTTGTGCTCAAGTTCATTGCATCCTGGCAATTCACGCAAATAATTAAGGATAGCGTCAATCCCATCACGGGGTCCGGCTATTGTTCCGTTTATACCTTCCCTGGCAATTAGCAGAGAGCCGTAGATGCGAAGCGCATCACATTTGGACTGTAACGGATCTCTCATGGCGGCCGGATCATCAAACCGTGTAAAATGATAGAGAGCAGCGACTGTAAACATGGGCGTTGCCTTACCTTGAAAGCTCTTGCGAATGCAAGACTTTAGGACATTTATTGGAATTCGGTGCGCGCACAGGGAGACTTTTATTTGCAACAGGCAGTAGTGACCTGTCTTATACTGTTCCGCCATCAAGATTGATCCAGCATTCGTAGTGTTTCACGGAAGCTATTGTGGTATTTCTAGGAATAAATATTTTTAGCATAGGGTCTCAAATGTAAGAATTTCCCTCCTTATCCAAAACAGATCAACCTCGCCTGCTTCAAAAAGGAATCGTTTGAGGGAATGTCGGTTTGGTTTAGGAATAGATGAGAGTACTAAACGCAAGTCATAAAGTTTTGAAAATGCCTCATAGCTTTGAGGAACCTTAACCTTAACGGTGCGGCGTATATCGTTCAATCTTTGGCCCTCGACCACCTGTTCGCTTTAAGATTGTATTTTTTATTTTCTATTAAGTAACTCGTGAAGCTAATTATATCGGTTGCAGAAGTAGTACTCATCTTGTGGTGGGCTTTTTATGAAATATTTAAATACCCAGTCGTGATTAACTAAAAGATATGTAAAATTTAAGGCTACCATTTTCAGCTCTGCGTATAAATCGATCACCTGACTGCGTTGAAGACCGCAACCTATCAGATCACCGATCAGGGCGTCTGGTCTTTGGTCTTTTTTGACAGCTGGCAAAGCTTTTTCCAATGCACTGATCTGATCTTGAGTGGCTCCAATCCATAATAGTTAAGCAGCTTTACCGTACAATTATTTGAAGACTTTATCGCACTATGACTTTAAAAAATTTATGCTGACACCTATTCGAATGGCTTGCCACCTTTCGTCAAGTTTCCAATAAATACTGTTGCTTGATCTAGAATTAATTTACACTGAAAGCTAGCGCTTTTATTTGTTTGAATAAACCTGTTTCTTCAAGCTTTTGAAGCACATTCCTTTGAACGGGCTGATCAACGTATAATAGTGCAATGGCCTCCCCGCCTGGTACTTTGCGCCCTAAGGTAAAGTTAGCGATGTTCACACCGTTTTCTCCCATTGTTTGACCCAGAGTTCCAATTATGCCTGGGACATCGTCATTTGTGGTATAAAGCATATCTGCGCCGATTTCGGCATCAATGTTAATACCTTTGATCTGGATAAATCGCGGTTTGCCGTCACTGAAGACCGTTCCGGCAACTGAGCGTTCCCGCTCTGCTGTGACAACGGTCACTTTCACATAGCCGTCGAATGCACCTGATTTATCCTGATTGGTGGTGCTGATTTGGATTCCCCGTTCTTTTGCTATGTAGGGAGCGCTCACAAGATTAACGTCTGGGTTAGCTCTTTGCATTATTCCTGCTATGACCGAGCAGTTCAGAGCATCAAGGTTCATTTCAGCGACTGATCCATCATAAAGTATATTTATGGCTTGGATTGGTTCATCCGTCATTTGTCCAATAAAGCTTCCCAAATAACCTGATAGCTTAAGCCATGGATCCATTACTTTGGCCTCCTCTGCAGTCACTGATGGCATATTCAGCGCATTCGTGACGGCTCCGGTTAAAAGATAGTCTGACATTTGTTCAGCAACCTGAATGGCCACGTTTTCCTGAGCTTCGGTCGTTGCGGCACCCAAGTGGGGTGTACAGACTACATTTGGCAAGTTAAACAGTGCGTTTTCTATTGCGGGCTCCTCAGCAAAGACATCAAAGCCTGCGCCTGCTACGTGGCCTGATTTCAACAATTCAGCGAGTGCCGTCTCATCTACAAGCCCGCCACGGGCACAGTTGATAATACGCACCCCCTTTTTTGTTTTAGCGAGATTGTATCGACTAAGAATGTGGCGGGTTTGATCGGTGAGGGGGACATGCAAAGTGATGAAATCAGAGACTGCTAACAAAGTGTCTAACTCTACTTTTTCAACACCCATTTTTTTTGATTTTTCTTCGCTTAAATATGGGTCAAAAGCGACAACTTTCATTTTTAACCCACGGGCACGTTCACATACTATACCGCCGATATTACCAGCACCTATAACACCAAGGGTTTTCCCGGTCAGCTCAACACCCATAAATTTGGTTTTTTCCCACTTACCAGCATGCGTTGAGGCACTCGCTTGAGGGATTTGTCTTGAAACTGCAAACATCATTGCAATGGTGTGCTCCGCCGTTGTGATCATATTTCCAAAAGGCGTATTCATCACGATCACGCCGTTTTTACTCGCTGCATTGCGATCGATATTATCCACGCCAATCCCGGCACGACCGACAACTTTTAGGTTATTGGCCGCGTCTAAGATTTTTTGGCTCACTTTGGTTGCCGAGCGTATTGCAAGTCCGTCGTATTGGCCAATCACCTCGCGTAGGCGGTTTTTATCTTTGCCAAGGTCAGGTTCAAAATCTACTTCAATCCCGCGATCTCGAAAAATTTGAACGGCTGTAGACGAGAGTTTGTCCGAGACAAGTACTTTAGGGGCCATGAGTGCAGTCCTTTGAAAACTAATTTGTTAAAATAAGGCAGCTGTTGACTGTTGGGCAATTTCGGTTTCGAAGGCCCATTCCAGCCAAGGCAGCATCGCCTTGATATCAGATGTCTGAACTGTGCCACCGCACCAAATACGTAGACCGGAAGGGGCATCCCGGTACGCTCCAATGTCGAGCGCAATATTTTCAGCTTCGAGCCGTTTTACGATCGATTTGGCAAAACTTATACCCTCAGAAATTCTTGTGTCAGAAAATTTCAAACACACCGAGGTGTTAGAGCGAAGCTTAGGATCACGTGCCAGAAAATCAATCCAATTACGCTTTGTGACAAAGTCATTGATCGCTGCGGTATTAGTGTCGGCGCGTTTAATCAGCCCGTTAAGGCCGCCCACAGAACGGGCCCAGTCCAACGCAGCAAGATAGTCTTCGACGGCGAGCATTGAAGGCGTGTTGATAGTCGCCCCTTCAAAAATGCCTTCGATAAGCTTCCCACTTTTTGTCAGGCGGAAAATTTTTGGTAGCGGCCATGCAGGCGTGTAACTTTCTAGCCGGGCCACAGCCCGGGGGCTCAAGATCAACATCCCGTGAGCGGCTTCACCGCCAAGCACTTTCTGCCAACTAAATGTCGTGACATCTAGCTTTTCCCAAGGCAAGTCCATGGCAAAAGCGGCCGATGTAGCATCGCAAATGGTCAGGCCGGCGCGATCCTCTGGAATCGCATTGCCATTTGGCATACGCACGCCAGATGTAGTTCCGTTCCAAGTGAAAACAACATCAGTGTCATAGTCGATATCGTGCATATCAACGATCTCGCCATACTCAGCAGTGCGTACATCAGCATCGATTTTGAGTTGCTTGACCACATCTGTGACCCATGCGGACCCAAAACTTTCCCATGCAACCATGGTTGCTTTACGCGCGCCCAAGAGAGACCACATCGCCATTTCCATCGCGCCCGTGTCCGAGGCTGGGACAATTGCAATCCTATATTCATAAGGGATTTTTAAAATCTCGCGCGTGCCCTCTATCACCGCTTTGAGTTTGGCTTTGCCAATTCTGGCGCGATGAGAACGGCCTAGGGGTGCGTCTTTTAAAATCATAAGCTCAAAGGAGGGGTTTTTGGCGCAAGGCCCAGAAGAAAAACGCGGATTATTCGGCCGCGATGCCGGTTTAGTAATATTCATAATTCGTATCCTCACAGATATATGTCCCTCGTTGGGGAGGGATGTCCCACAAACAGCGATACAGTTTTGCTTTAAGAGCTTCAAGTGTGTAGCTAGCTTTTTTAACACATAGCAAAGAATTAAAATTGACGATGGGGCCTATCAGAAATTATTTATAGTGAGGTGGTTTTGCTTTTATAAATTGCCATCAAACCCATTGCGATAAAGCGATGGCGAGCCCAAAATGAGTTTCCGCGGTGTCATATTTTTGTATCTTTCGACCTTTGGCCTTTTAAATCTTCATAATCATGGCAAATGCTAGATCAACCTTTTCAGCATTTAGCCAAGTGACATTCGAGCTAATTATGGCACCAGTTGCGAACTCACTTTGACATGACAGAAAGCGATATCCTTTGGGGTGAAAACTGTTTATAAACATATGATATGCTGGCTAAAAGTGAGCCTAGCCACAAAAGGAAACTTATGTTTGTTGCATCTTTGATTTCGCCATCGGGAATGCTTGATGAAAGTCTCGTAGACAGCCTTCGCAACGCTTGGGGCGGTGGTGTTTATAAATGGCTTAGCGTAGATGAAGCTGCTGAGTTTGAGCTTGATCGAATACCGGATAATCGTTGGAAAGTATGGCAAGATTTGCAGGCAATGAAGGTGGATTTGATTTTTCAGCTAAGTCACAACCGTCGCAAAAAAATGCTGCTTGCCGATATGGACAGCACAATGATAGAGCAAGAGTGCATCGATGAATTGGCGGATGAAGCTGGCATTGGGGAGCATACAAAAGCTATAACTGCGCGTGCAATGAACGGAGAACTTGATTTTGAAGAGGCCCTTACAGAACGAGTGTCTAGGCTCAAAGGGGAACCTGCAAGTATTATAGAACGTGTCTTAAGCGAACGCATAACATTTATGCCCGGGGGTGCAGTGGTTCTTGCGACTATGAAGGCAAACGGCGGATATGCCGCTTTGGTGTCTGGTGGATTTACTGCGTTTACCGAAAAAGTGGCCGATAGTCTTGGCTTCGATGAACATCAAGCCAACACTTTAATTATCAAAGAGGGCTTCTTAACAGGAAAGGTAGGATATCCTATTTTAGGCCGTCAGGCGAAAGTTGATGCTATGGAAAAAATCGCTTCACGCATAAAAATCAAAGCCTCGGATATCATTGCCGTTGGTGATGGAGCCAATGATCTTGGAATGCTAGCTCGCGCTGGAACAGGTGTTGCACTACATGCTAAACCTAGTGTTGCAGCAAAATGTGATGTTCGCATTAATTTTGGAGACTTGACGGCTTTATTATTTTTGCAGGGGTACGACCGCCAGGAATTCGTCGAACTTGATTAAAAACAGCGGATCCTCTTTAACTTCCCCCTATTTGCACCATTTAACAGATTGTGGTGTGAAGGAGACAATTATGGCTAAATATAACCGAGACGCAAATGCTATATCGTTGCTGAGCGAAGAGGAGTTCTGGGTAACTCAGCAAAGTGGGACTGAGCGTCCTGGTACTGGCAAGCTTTTGTTCAATAAAGAGCCTGGGCTTTATGTGGATATAGTTTCAGGTGAGCCCTTGTTCGCTTCCTCTGACAAATATGAGAGTGGCTGTGGTTGGCCGAGCTTTACCAAGCCAATTGAAACAAAAAATATCACCGAAATAAAGGACAATACCCTTGGGATGACGCGTATTGAAGTGCGTAGCCATCACGGGGAAAGTCATTTGGGCCACGTATTTACAGACGGCCCGGCCGATAGAGGCGGTCTAAGATATTGCATTAATTCAGCCTCGCTTCGGTTTGTGCATGTGGATGACATGCAGCGTGAAGGCTATGGTGAATATATTGATCAAGTGGAGATTTGAATATGAGCGAACGAGCTGTTTTGGCAGGTGGCTGCTTTTGGGGTATGGAAGACCTTATTTGTAAAATGCCTGGAGTGATTTCAACGCGGGTGGGTTATACTGGAGGGGATGTTCCCAACGCGACTTACAGGCATCATGGGACGCATGCTGAAGGCATTGAAGTTATTTTTGATCCAGAAAAAATGAGCTACCGGAAATTACTGGAGTTTTTCTTTCAGATCCATGATCCAACTACTCTCAACCGCCAAGGTAATGATCGCGGTGTCTCTTACCGTTCTGCGATTTACTATGTTGATGAGGCCCAGCAGGCTGAAGCTCATCGTACTATAATGGATGTCAATGCCAGCGGACTGTGGCCCAATAAAGTCGTGACCGAAGTTGCAAGGGTGAGCGAATTTTGGGAAGCAGAACCGGAGCATCAAAACTATATTCAGCGTGTTCCTCACGGTTATACCTGCCACTTTATTCGGCCGGATTGGGTATTGCCTTAATCTGCATAAAGGCAAATGGGTTCCGGACGGCTTTAGTACGGTCTTGGATAAGCTAATGGAAACAACACGAGGCATTCTATTCAGACTGTGTTCTGTAGTGTGCTTTGTCGTAATCTTTGCAATGATTAAAGCTACATCGGATACAGTACCAGCTCGTCAAGCCGTTTTTTACAGGTCAGCATTTGCATTGCCTTTGATCATTGGTTGGATGGCGATAAGGTCGGATGTTAGTATTGGGCTGAAGGTGAAATCCCGTTTCAGCCATTTCTGGCGCAGTATTTTTGGTACTGGTGCTCTAAGTCTTAATTTTGCTGCCATTGGATATCTACCGCTGCCGGAAAAGACGGCCATCGGGTATGCCGCGCCGTTACTTACAGTGGCTTTTGCAGCGCTTATTATTGGGGAAAGTTTACGGATTTTCCGTATCTCCGCAGTTGCGCTTGGCCTGTTGGGCGTAATGGTCATTGTCGAGCCTCGACTTACGGTCATTAACGATGCTTCCGCTGATAAAAGAGTTGCCATAGGGGTCTGCTTAGTTCTTGCTGCTGCCGTCTTTAGTGCGCTGGCTCAGATTCAAATTCGACTTCTCGTTCAAAATGAACACCCTACGGCAATTGCGTTTTACTTTGCTGTGACGTCAAAGTGTCTGTCGCTGTTTAGTGCGCCGTTCGAGTACGCGTCTATTATTTTTGCGCTTCTAATTGGCTATTTTGTATTTTACGAAGTTGTGAACGGCCAAATGCTCATTGGTGTCAGTATTGTGATTTGTGCCGGTGTCATTATAATCTGGCGTGAAGCACAGCTTGGTAGTGAACGATCCAAAGAAAATGTGCTCAAACCTCCGCTGCATTAACCATCTTGCCAAGCCTTCCACAGATAGATTGGGCGTAAAACTTGTCTGCTATAACGCCCAAAAGGTAATCTTTTGGGAAGCTGACGCATTACTGGAGAAAAAGGCCTTGCGGCGTCTGCCCTATAGCTAAATCACTTAGCAAAGAAGCAGAATAAGTATTCATCGCAATACCATCTCCATGATAGGCAAATCCCGCAAACGCGCCTTCTATCTCTGGAATTGGGCCGGCAAAAGGCAATCTTAATCAGTCCAAACATGCCAGACCAGACCATTCATAGTCTACCTCCACGTTTTTACATGCCGCAAACATTTGGTAAAATTGCACCTGATCATTTGTGCTGTGTAGTGGTCCTCTTTACGTGTAGAAAATAATCCGCCGCGCATTCTAAATAAAAAGCGCTTATCGGATAAAAAACTAAATTAATGCAAAAGCTGCCGCCTATCAAATGCCATTTGATCGCTGGTACAGCTTTGATTCTTAGTTCTTGATCGCTCAAGGGACGAGCTACGATAATTGATGACTGCACGACATAAAGCGCGCAGTATCTAGCTTGGAACATTCTCGCTGAAATAGCCATTTGTTGCGAGGATAATACGGTCCGTTGTAATCTCTATGCTTTGTTTATGCAGGTTAAACCCGCTCTTGGACTTTGAAATTTTTCAACTGTAGTATTTCTGTACACCTTCGTACCGCCGCTGATGGCATGTTTGAAAGTCCTGCTGCATATTTACGAGGGTTTAGCCCAAATCCGATGTGAATTGTTAGACCTGCATGAAACTGCCCGGCAAGCCCAAGTTGGGTTAATTCTTGTGTTGAGCGATAGGTGTCTGAGACGCCATAAATCTCTTTTGTGCTATATATTTTGCCTCAGTAAAGAGGCATCCTTGGCCCTGTATGAGTGCTGAGTTTCCATTTTAGAGCGGGTATTTGCGTCAATGCGCAATTCCTTGATATGGCTGGCCACGAGATTGACAGCTGCGTGTTCGCTCTTTGGCTAGATTAGCCGTTCTTGCCGCTTTGATGATCAAGCTGATGATCTATAATTAGCCCACCTCCAGTGCAGCAAAACCAACCATTACGCCCTTTTGCGCTAAATAACGGCTGTTGAGCGTTCAGGAGCACTGTACCAACGCCTTTTTGTGCCAAATAGTAAGCTGCTGAAATTCTGGTGAAGCCAGCGCCATTAATAGCCACGTCACAGCGGATATTCCGCTTTAATGGTGCAAATTGAGTTTGTGGTCCATTATCCTGCCATTAACATCCGTTGATAGGGTCCTGTACATAAGCACGATCTGCACAAACACGTTTCATAGGACTATTCTTTCTGCGTTCTTCCTAGCGAGTAACTCTGAGAGATCAAAGAGGTAGAAATCATCGCTACAGCAGAAAATCGTTAGCGGGCAGCGCTGTCGAATACGGACCCGAAGTTAAGGGCGCGATTACTAAATCATCCGAGCACAGAGTGGAGGTCCGAAACCAAAGTTAGTGCTGTAAACATTAAGTTGTATTTCAATTGTGACCGCGTTGATTAGTAGCCAGTGTTACCATAGGCACTTAATTTGATCAAACGTCGCTGAAAGAGCTCATATCGGAATGTTTCCAAGGCAAGAAGAGACTGGCAATAGAAGTTTGATGACTCTATGCTTAAAGAGTGCTTAAATCGCATTTATTGGAAACGGTATTTTAAATGGGTAGTAGAATGAAAAACGAGATTAGTCATTTGAAAGTTCCAGCACATGAACTCGTTTATCAAAATTTGCGCGAGCTGATTTTGTTTGGTGAGATTGCTCCAGGGCAGACGGTAACAATAAAGGGTTTAATCGAGCAATTGAACGCTGGGATGACCCCGGTTCGTGAGGCCATACGTCGCCTAAGCGCTGAAGGTGCCCTGACATTTCAAGGGAATCGTCGTGTGATCGTTCCAACTCTGTCAGAGCAAAATGTGAGTGAATTGAACTTTTTAAGAAGAGCACTCGAGCCTAAGTTGATTGCAATGGCTACCAAGCGCGTAAAATCAGAAGATATTGAGGATTTAAGGAGAATAGATCGTGAACTCGATAACGCTATCAAGAGTGGTGATATAAATGCCTATCTCCGCCAGAATTACTGGTTTCACAAAACACTCTACAAACTGGCAGAGGCACCCATTCTAGATCAGGTCGTTGATATTCTATGGCTTCGTTATGGTCCTTCTTTGCGGGTTGTTTGCGGTAGAATTGGAACTTTGAATCTGACTGATCAGCATAAAGAGACTTTAAACGCAATGTCCGACGGCGATGCTCAGAGAGCAGCGGATGCAATCCGAGCCGACATAACGCAGGGAATTGATCAGATAAAATATTCGATGCGTAATTCTTGAATAATCTGTGATTAGATTGACAAAATTAAATTTGATCATATTATCTGATTGTATGAATTTTCAGTCGTACAAGTGCAGGAATTTCGAAAAGGTGAAACTATGAACATTATCAAAAATACTTTTCCCACAGAAGACCTGCAGCGACGTGACGCCGCACATCACATACATCCTTTTACAGATCAGGCCGAACTTGCACTAAACGGGGTCCGGATTGTCACAAGCGCTGAGGGTGTATTTGTGACTGATAGCGATGGGCATAAGATGCTGGATGCTATGGCAGGTCTATGGTGCGTGAATATTGGCTACGGTCGGATCGAACTTGCTGAAGCCGCCTTTAAGCAGATGAATACTCTGCCCTATTACAATACCTTTTTTCAAAGCACACATATGCCCGTTATCGAATTATCCGAAAAACTTGCAAGGCTGGCACCTGATAATCTAAATAATGTATTTTATGCAAGTTCAGGATCTGAAGCTAACGATACCAACATACGTTTGGTGCGTCAGTATTGGGCTTTAAAAGGCAAACCAGATAAAAAAATTATTATCAGTCGAAATAATGCCTATCATGGTTCGACCATGGGTGGGGCTTCGCTTGGGGGTATGCAAAGCATGCACGAGCAAGGTAGCCTTCCGATTGCGGATATTTACCATATTGAACAACCTGATTGGTGGTCGCAAGGCGGAGATATGACACCTGCAGAATTCGGTAAATTCGCTGCTTTAAAACTTGAAGAAGCCATACTTTGCCATGGCGAAAAGCGCATTGCGGCTTTTATTGCCGAGCCTGTACAGGGAGCGGGTGGTGTCATTGTTCCGCCAGATACCTATTGGCCAGAATTGCAAAGAATCTGCGACAGCTATGAAATATTACTAATTGCTGATGAAGTGATCTGCGGCTTTGGGCGTACAGGTAATTGGTTTGGTAGTCAGACTTTTAATATAAGACCGGATATAATGACAATTGCCAAAGGTTTAAGCTCGGGATATCAACCGATCGGTGGATCAATTGTAAGCGATGAGATTGCACAGGTTATCGGTTCTGAGGAATTTACGCATGGATATACGTATTCTAGCCATCCTGTGGCAGCGGCGGTTGCATGCGAAAACCTCCGCATTCTCGAAGAGGAAGCTATCGTTGATACAGTCAGAGATTTCACCGGCCCCTATCTCAAGGCAAAATGGGAGTCTTTAGAGGATCATCCATTAGTTGGAGAAGCAAAAATGGTTGGTCTCATGGGATCGCTAGCGCTAAGTCCGGGTAAAAAATCACGGGCGCCGTTTAAAGTGAAAGAGGGGACCGTCGGTGTTATGTGTCGCCAGCACTGCTTCAATAATCACCTCATCATGCGCGCTGTCGGTGACCGTATGATTATTTCACCCCCTTTAATAATTTCAAAAGGTGAGATTGACTTACTGATTGATCGCACAGTTTTTTCACTAGACGCATGCTACGCAGAAGTCAAAACTAAAGGGTTTTTAGAGGCTGCTGAGCCAAATTCATAACGCAGGGTTGCAAAACAATGGATTTGGAATTTTAGCAGTTCGGAGCGCAACAGTATTTTTGCTTCTTTTCAACCATTTGTGATTCGCAAATTTGAAACTATCCATCCGGAGCATAATTCACGGTTATTATTCAAAGTAGTGTTTTTTATCTACTATTATCATTAATTGGGCTATTTTATGGTAATTTATCGCTCAACTGTTGCATCATGTTTACGCAACCTATTTAAAGGACAAAGTCGGCTGGTTTTGTGGACGAAAGTAACCGGGGATCCAAATTTGACGGACAATACTGCGCAAGATGCTTTTGTTGAATTCGAAAAAGTTCAAAAAAGCTATGATGGTGAAACTCTGGTTGTTAAGGATTTAAACCTTAGGATAGCCAAGGGTGAATTTCTAACGATGTTAGGCCCATCTGGATCGGGTAAGACGACTTGTCTTATGATGTTGGCGGGATTTGAAACAGCTACATATGGATCAATCCGCCTTGATGGAACTTCTATAAATAATATCCCACCGCACAAGCGCGGTATTGGGATGGTGTTCCAAAATTACGCTCTTTTCCCTCATATGACAGTTGCAGAAAATTTAGCTTTTCCACTAGAAGTTAGGAAACTTGGCAGGTCTATCCGCGAGGAAAAAGTAAACCGTGCATTGGAAATGGTAGAAATGCAAGCTTTCGACGGTCGCCGTCCAGCACAGCTTTCTGGTGGCCAGCAGCAAAGGATCGCTTTGGCGCGGGCTTTGGTGTTTGAACCCGAACTCGTGCTAATGGATGAGCCTTTGGGGGCATTGGACAAACAGCTGCGGGAAAAAATGCAGTTTGAGATTACTGGGCTAGCCCATCGTTTGGGGATTACAGTTGTTTATGTAACTCACGATCAAACGGAAGCGTTGACCATGTCAGATAGAGTTGCCGTTTTCGACGATGGTCGGATCCAGCAATTGGCTACCCCCGATCAGCTTTATGAGAAGCCTGAAAACAGCTTTGTTGCCCAATTTATAGGCGAGAACAACACAATGGAAGGGGTTGTGAAAGAAGTGGATGGTGAGCTTGCTAAGGTTGAATTAGACGGTGGTGAAACTATCGCATGCAAGCCGATTAATGTTAACCGTCCTGGAGAGCGTACGAGGGTGTCAATCCGTCCGGAACGTGTCGAATTCAATAAAAGTCGTTTGAAGCCTGGTGCACATACGCTGAAGGCAGAGGTTCTCGAATTCATTTATATGGGCGACATCTTTCGTACGCGACTTAGAGTGGCCGGTAATGATCAATTTATAATTAAAACTCGGAATGCGCCAGATCAAGTTCGACTAGAACTTGGCGCCGAGGTAGAAATTGGTTGGTTGCCATCTGATTGCCGAGCCTTAGATGCATAAAAGTTAACGAGATAGCGCACCTATCAATTGGTGTAGCTTAAGACATATCTGTTGTTTTGCCCGTAACACGGATACTTTTTTAAAAACGGGTCGCATGGGAGAATGCAATGAATGTTACTAAAACTTTTGTAGCCACGGCGGCCTTGTCGCTGGTTACAGGATTGGTGATTGCTGAGGAAATGACCATCGTGTCATGGGGCGGAGCCTATTCAAAGTCGCAATTGAATGCGTATCACAATCCTTATTCCGCTAAAACTGGAGTTACCATCCTTAATGATGATAGCTCGTCCACGGCCGTCGCTAAGTTGCGTGCAATGAATGAAGCGAATAACGTCACTTGGGACGTTGTGGATGTAGAAGCTGGTCCTGCGATGCAGCTGTGTGACGAAGGTCTAGCAATGGTTATCGATCCTGATACGATGCTTGCACCAGCGCCAGATGGAACATCTGCAGCTGACGACTTTGGCGATATGTTGGTGTCGGAGTGCTTCATTCCTCAGATCGTGTATTCGACTACGTTTGGATACCGTACTGACCTCGTGGGTTCCACTGCTCCAACAAGCGTTTGTGACGTGTTTAATACGGCTGCTTACCCTGGTAAACGCTCCCTCTTCTCAGTTCCGATTAATACAATGGAATGGGCATTGCTATGCGATGGCGTAGCCAAGACAGACATTTATGACGTTCTGGAAACACCTGAAGGTCAAGATCAAGCGCTTGCAAAGCTCGATACAATCAAAGACGACGTAATCTGGGTGTCTTCTGGGTCTGATACTCCTCAGCTTTTAGCTGATGGTGAAGTTATCATGGGTGCAACCTACAACGGACGTCTGTTTGCTCTTATAGAAGAGCAAAAGCAGCCAGTCGCAATGATCTGGGATGGTCAGGTTATGGATTTGGACGGCTGGATTATACCAACAGGCCTGAGCCCAGAGCGCCAGGCACGCGCGCTGGATTTCATTATGTTCGCGACCGATACACAACGTTTGGCCGATCAAGCCAAGTGGATCAGCTATGGTCCAGCGCGTGCATCGTCTGCGCCTTTAGTTGGCAAACATGCCGAGCTTGGTATCGAAATGGGACCGCACATGCCAACAGCCCCTGAAAACCTGGAACGTGCATTCCTTATGAACTATGGCTTTTGGGCTGATTATCGTGATGATCTCGATGCTAAGTTTCAAGCTTGGTTGGCTAAATAAGTCACAAAAATCGGGAAGGGCTGGTTAAGCCCTTCCTGCTTCGCTTAGTGCACTACGCATCATTATATTTTATAGTAGGCAAATCATGAGCGCTTCCTCATATACCGCACCAATATTAGCTGCTGACGGGACACCGCTCAAAAAGAGCCTTAGCCGCGCTCTGAGACAGCAAAAACGACGTGCATTGATGCTGATTGCGCCTTTACTTATATTTATCTTTGTTGCTTTTATTATGCCAATTGTGTCGATGCTTTTCCGCTCAGTTGAAAATGATATTGTTGCAAATACACTGCCGCAGACGGTAATGGCTTTGCAGTCTTGGGATGCTGAAACTGGAGAGTTGCCGGGTGAAGATGTATATGCAGCATTTGCCTCAGACATTAAAATTGCTGCCAAAGCTAAAATTCACACTAAAGTTGGACTTAGGTTGAATTATGAGCAGTCTGGAATTGCCTCCTTGTTCAAGAAAACTGCCCGCAAGGCGAAAAAGTGGGATATGGAAACTGGTGGTCCTTTTAAAGAAAAGCTGATTGGAGTACATAAGAACTGGGGAAAGACTGAAATTTGGCAGACGCTTAAAATTCACTCGTCTAGGTATACTACCGGGTATTTTCTCAACGCAATTGATATGCGCAAAACTGCCATGGGACCTCAAAGGCAAGCAGAAGACAAACAAATATTGCTTCTATTGTTTCAGCGGACGCTAATAATGTCGCTTGTAATCACGGGATCTTGCATTTTGCTGGGTTATCCCGTGGCTTGGTTACTAGCTAATGTACCGGTACGGCAGGCTAATCTTCTTCTGATTTTAGTTTTGTTACCGTTTTGGACATCACTTTTGGTTCGGACATCTGCTTGGAAAGTGATGCTGCAACAGCAGGGTGTTATAAATGACCTCTTAGTTCAACTCGGTATGGTCGCAGACGGAGCAAGATTAGTTATGATTAATAACCAAACCGGAACAATTGTAGCAATGACTCACATACTTCTCCCTTTTATGATTCTGCCCATGTACTCGGTTATGCAGACTATTCCGCCAACATATTTGAGGGCCGCGAAATCACTTGGTGCCACGGATTGGACAGCTTTTTGGAGAGTTTATTTCCCGCAAACAGTTCCTGGTATTGGAGCGGGCTCCATTCTCGTTTTCATTTTAGCCATTGGCTATTATATTACCCCCGAGATTGTCGGCGGGACAAAAGGCGTATTTATTTCTAACCGCATCGCCTATTCTATCCTAAAGTCGCTAAACTGGGGACTTGGTGCTGCGCTTGCGACAATTTTATTGGTGGCTGTTCTGATACTCTATTGGGCTTATGACAAAATGGTAGGCATAGACAACGTTAAGTTGGGGGGCTGAGACCGTGGCGGCACTTACAGTGATCTCCCGTAAACCTTTATCTTTCGTATTTTGTTCGATGGCTATTTTGGGCGCTTTTGCCGGTTTGCTTATTGGAATGGCTCTTAATGTTGCGCCTCTTGGTTTGATTTGTGGGGCGGTCCTATCCGTCGGGCTATCTTTTGTTGTGCTCTCTGTGATGGACAACGAAAAAATAGCGCGTTGGGGCCTGCTGGCTTTTTGGTCAGTTTGCGGGCTTTTCTCCTTTGGCTTAGCGGGAGGGCTGGCTGGGATTTTGTGGGGTTGGTTTTTTGGTTGGTTTGTGTTTTGGCTCTTTGAAGGCCGCTATCGTGCCCGTCTACAGCCCTATCTTTCCCCAAAACAAGTGTTGTGGCATTTTTCATTTCGCGTGATTTGTGGGGCAATTTTCACCTATCTCATAACGCCGATTATCGTTGTGATGCCGTTGTCCTTTAATTCTCAAGATTTCTTTACCTTTACGCCAGAAATGCTGCAGTTTGATCCAGCGGGATATTCGCTCAAGCATTATAAAGATTTTCTTAATAACAATGAGTGGCAGCGATCATTTAAAAACTCTTTGATGATTGCACCTATCGCTACAATAATATCTGTTTGTCTTGGAACGCTCGCAGCGATTGGGCTGAGCCAGAGCCATGTTCCTTTCAAACGCCTAATTATGGCTCTATTGATTTCCCCAATGATCGTACCGTTGATTATATCTGCCACAGGTATGTTTTTCTTTTATGCTTCTGTTGGAAACTTTTTGGAAAACAGCCTTGGTATCGACAAAAATTTTGTAGGCTATGTAAAAGTAGTTTTAGCGCATAGTGTCCTAGGGATTCCCTTCGTAATTATCACTGTTACTGCAACTCTTGTAGGGTTCGATAATTCACTAACCAGAGCGGCAGCAAATATGGGTGCCGATCCGATTACAACCTTTTTTAAAGTTCAGATGCCTCTGATACTACCTGGCGTCATTTCTGGCGGTTTATTTGCGTTTATTACTTCTTTTGATGAAGTCGTAGTTATTATGTTTGTTGGTTCAGCAAGTCAAAAAACTTTGCCTTGGCAGATGTTTACTGGATTGAGAGAGCAGATTAGCCCGACAATCCTTGCGGTTGCCACCATTTTGGTGGTCTTTTCGATCGTGCTTTTGGCAACTCTTGAGTTGCTTAGACGCCGTTCTGAAAAACTGCGTGGTCTTAGCCCAATCTGATTTCATCTGGTTTTTGAAAAGCTTTCACCAATTTAGTTTAATTGTAGGCTAAGATATTTAAAGGTACGATATAATGAAAACAGCTCTTATAACTCATAGAGAGTGCTTGGATCATATAACTCCACCGGGCCACCCAGAGCAAGTTGCGCGTCTGGAGTATATTTTGGATTCTTTGAAATCTGTTGATTTGGAGCGCTTTGATGCGCGACTTGCAAATTACCAAGACCTACTGACGGTACACCCTCAAATCCATATCGATGAGGTCATTAAATCTGTACCCGAAAATGGATATCGCGCCATTGATGGAGATACTCATATGTCACCGGGTTCCTATAAGGCTACACTGCGTGCTGTAGGAGGAGTTTTACAGGCTGTAGATATGGTGATAGCGCAAACTGTGCAAAATGCATTCGTTGCCACACGCCCGCCGGGGCACCACGCTGAGCGCGAAACGGCAATGGGATTTTGTTTTTTTGGTAATGTTGCAATTGGTGCGAAACATGCGCTGAAGCATCACGGTCTTAAGCGTGTGGCAGTTGTTGATTTTGACGTGCATCATGGGAATGGAACGCAGGATTTGTTATGGGATGAACCGGGCGCATTGTTCGTTACATCGCATCAATCCCCTCTTTGGCCCGGAACGGGAGCGCAAGATGAAAAGGGTGCCCACAACAATATTGTGAATATACCTTTGGCGCCGCACGGAAACGGTGCGGATATGCGCGCTGCATATGAACGTTTTGCCTTTCCAAGGCTTGAAGCGTTTGAACCGGAGTTAATTCTTATTTCTGCGGGTTTTGATGCGCATCGATCTGATCCGTTGGCTGAATTGAATTGGATGGAAGAAGATTTTTCTTGGTTAACCAAACGGCTGATGTCGCTGGCCAAAAAACATTCAAAGGGTAGGCTGGTATCAGTCCTCGAAGGAGGTTACGATCTGCCAGCCTTGGCATCCTCCGTCAAAGTACATGTTGAAACACTAAGCGAGATTACAAAATGACACAGACCCTAGTTGATGAAATGAGCTTTGAAGATGCGATGAGAGAACTTGAACAGGTGGTCAGCGATCTGGAGCGTGGCGATGTCGCGTTGGAGCTTTCAATCAAACTTTATGAACGTGGTGCGGAGTTGAAAAAACGCTGTGAAACTAAGCTCAAAGAGGCAGAAGAAAAAGTTGCAGCTATTACCATAGATAGTTCTGGTAAACTGGGAATGAAGCCGGTTGAAGGGCTTTGATGTTTTTGAAAGACCTCCAAAAAAACGGGCAGGCTACCCAGGAGCATCTGGATAAGTATTTAAACTCATGGGGAGATTCCGACGTTATTTCCGCCATGCGCCATGCTTTGAACGGTGGCAAACGACTTCGTGCCTATTTAGCCGTCAAAGGTGCTGCTGCTTATGATATTCCAATCGATCAGTCGATTTGGCCTGCAAGTGCGATTGAAGCTATTCATGCCTATTCTCTTGTACATGATGATTTGCCTTGTATGGATGATGACGATCTTCGACGCGGGATCCCCACTATTCATAAGAAATGGAATAATGCGACTGCTGTTCTTGCGGGAGATGCCTTGCAATCTCTCGGTTTTGAGCTGGTTTTGAATCCAGCTTGCAGCGAAAAGGAATCTGTACGGAGTGAGCTTGCACTTTCACTTGCCAAAGCTGCGGGTGGGCAGGGAATGGTTTTGGGGCAAGCCTTGGATATTGCTGCAGAATCAGCGCAGACACCACTCGATTTAGACCAAATCACTGCGTTGCAACGGGGTAAAACAGGGGCTTTGCTCGGGTGGGCCGTAAAAAGTGGAGCCATATTAGCCCAAGAAGATCCAATGCCTTTAAGCCTTTATGCACAAGCGGTTGGCCTTGCCTTTCAGATTGCTGACGATGTTCTGGATGTACAGGGCGATCCGGAAAAGGCGGGCAAACGGCTTATGAAAGATGCTTCGGCTGGAAAGGCGACTTTTGTCTCGCTTCTTGGCCTTGAACAGGCAAAAGCAAGGTCCCAGCATTTGATTGATCAAGCCTGTGATGCTGTGTCACCCCTTGGTAAAGGTGCCGACGCCTTGCAGCAGTGTGCTAAGTTCATTATCTCGCGAGACAGTTAAAGCCATTAGATAAGAAGTGCTATGTCGAACTACGCCTATACTCCGTTGTTGGATCAGATCGGGTTTCCGTCTGATTTAAAGCGTTTCAACGATGCAGAGCTTGAACGAGTAGCTCATGAATTGCGCACCGAGACTATTTTGGCTGTTTCTGAAACCGGCGGTCATCTTGGTGCTGGCCTTGGGGTCGTTGAACTAACCGTGGCCTTACACGCTGTATTTGATGCTCCTAAGGACAAGCTGATTTGGGATGTCAGCCATCAGGCTTATCCCCATAAAATATTGACTGGCCGGCGCGAACGAATTCGTACTTTGCGCCAAAAAGATGGATTGAGCGGTTTCACCAAACGCAGCGAATCCCCTTTTGATCCCTTCGGAGCAGCACATTCCAGCACTTCTATCAGCGCAGCTTTGGGGTTCGCGGTTGCACGAGATCTTGGTGGAGTTTGCGAGACGGGACATGGAGCTTCAATCGCCATCATCGGTGATGGCGCGATGAGCGCAGGCATGGCCTATGAAGCAATGAACAATGCAGGACACCTAAAAAAGCCCTTGATCGTAATCCTGAACGACAATGAGATGTCGATTGCGCCACCAGTTGGGGCTTTATCTTCTTATTTGTCCCAGCTCTATGGGGGCGCACAATTTCAAGACTTTAAAGAAGTGGCTAAAGGCGCGATTAGCTTTCTGCCAGAACCGTTTCGCGAAGGTGCCAAGCGCGCTAAAGATATGATCAAAGGCATGGCTGTTGGTGGCACTCTGTTTGAAGCATTGGGCTTTTCTTATATTGGTCCAATCGATGGCCATAATATGAAACAGCTTTTGCCAGTTTTAAGAATGGTCAAAGAGCGCGCAATAGGCCCTATGCTCATTCATGTGTTAACGAAAAAGGGAAAAGGCTATGGACCGGCTGAGTCTGCGCGCGACAGAGGGCACGCGACGGCAAAGTTCGATGTTCTAAACGGAAAACAAAAGATATCAATTTCTAATGCGCCGTCTTACACCAGCATTTTTGCCAACGCTCTTCTCAAAGAAGCTAAGGATGACCCTAATATCTGCGCCATAACGGCCGCGATGCAAGATGGAACTGGCCTAAATCTTTTCGCGGAGCGCTATCCGTCGCGATGCTTTGATGTTGGCATCGCTGAACAACATGGTGTGACCTTTGCTGCAGGGCTTGCTGCTGGTGGTTTGAAGCCGTTCTGTGTAATGTATTCTACTTTTTTACAACGCGGATACGATCAAATTGTACACGACGTTGCATTGCAAAACCTGCCGGTGCGTTTTGCGATTGATCGTGCGGGATTTGTTGGTGCAGATGGTGCAACTCATGCTGGCAGCTTTGATGTTGCATATTTGAGCAATCTGCCGGGGATGGTTGTGATGGCCGCAGCTGATGAAGCTGAACTGTGTCATATGGTGGCAACTGCTGCGGCATATGAAGATGGTCCGATTGCCTTTCGCTATCCACGTGGCGAGGGGCAGGGCACCGAGTTGCCCGAGCGGGGTGTTCCACTAGTGATAGGCAAAGGAAGAATTGTTCAAGACGGCCGAGGGCTTGCAATTTTATCCTTTGGAACTCGGCTTGGCGAAGTTCTTAAAGCGGCTGACACGTTAAGTGCCAAAGGCCTCAAACCAACGATTGCAGACGCGCGTTTCGCTAAGCCGCTGGACAGAGATCTAATCTTATCCCTCTCAGAAAGTCACGATATTTTGGTTACGATAGAAGAAGGTGCGATTGGTGGGTTTGGGTCGCATGTTATGCAGCTTTTGTCTGACGAAGGTCACTTTGATCAGGGACTAAAATTCCGATCAATGGTTTTGCCAGACACCTTTATTGGTCACTCTACCCCAGAGGATATGTATAAGACAGCTGGTTTGGATGCAGAAAGTATTGAAAAGAAGCTGTTGGATTTAATCGGTGTCAAGGAGCTTAAGTCCAAGGCTTGAGTTACAGCCTCAGGTCGCGTCATGAATTTCGTTTATCACTGATTGGGCCGCTTTTCGTGGGTCATTGGACTGCCATATTGGGCGGCCAACAACAATATAGTCTGCCCCAGTTTTGATTGCCTGTTTAGGGGTAGTAATACGTTTTTGATCACCTTTATCAGAGCCCGTTGGCCTTATGCCTGGAGTAACAATCAACCGGTTTCGAGCTGTGGGAAGTTGTCGAATAAGTCTGGCCTCCTGAGGCGACGCAATAACGCCGTCAGCACCAGCTTCAAATGCTTTTTCAGCGCGTTCAACTACAAGGTTTTTGACATTGCCTGGCTTTATTAAACTGGCAGTCAGATCACTGCGATCCATAGAGGTCAGGATTGTGACTGCAAGAATTTTCGTATTATGCCCTGACGCTCCTTCTTTGGCCGCCCGGACAACGTGAGGATCCCCATGCACAGTTAAAAAATCTAAATCAAACTGAGCTAAGCCCCGCACTGCGCGTTCGACTGTCGTTCCAATATCAAACAATTTCATATCTAGGAAAATGCGTTTGCCATGCTCTTGCTTGAGCTCGTTGGCCAGTGCAAGTCCGCCACTAGTTAACATCCCTAAGCCGATTTTATAAAAAGATACGGTGTCTGCAAGCTTGTTTGCCAGCTTAAGCCCCACAATTGCATTTGGGACGTCTATTGCGACAATAAGTTTATCCGTCATTATATAAATCCTATTCATTCAATCCTTATGCTTTACGCATGCCAAAAGGAGGGCGTCAAGAAGCCAACGAAAACGTTTGGCAGCGCATTGTAAATTTCAAAAAACTAACTTCTTTTTTAATTAAATACTAAAAATGAACGGATTTAGTATTTGAGACGCACCAGATAGGAAAAGTGCCCAAAGGGCCAGCACTGATCATCAGGGTCTAAAAATAGCTTAAACTTATAACGTTAAATATTATTTATGGTTACACGGCAATATTCTACGAATAGATCAATATAGCAGATTGCTTCGTCTTGAATGGTGACCCATTAGCGCCCATATATAATCTGAAGGTTCAATCGGGTGTGCTGCGTGTCAGGCGCCCATTATGAGCGCTTACGGAAAGGAGACTAACCATGGACTTAAGCAGGTTCACGGAAAGGTCGCGTGGGTTTATACACGCGGCACAAACAATTGCAATCAGGGAAAATCACCAGCGGCTTGAACCGCTGCATTTGTTGAAAGCGCTACTGGATGATCCAGAAGGCTTTGCTGCTAAACTGATGGCGCGTGCAAATGGAAATCACTCACGCGTTAAAGAACAAGTTGAAATCGACTTTGCCAAGCTTCCCAAAATTACAGGTGATACTGGTCAGATGTTGCTTGACAGCGCTACTTTGAAAGTTACGACAGAAGCTGAACAATTATCAATTAAAGCAAAAGACCAGTTTGTATCAGTCGAACGTCTTCTGATGGCTCTTGCTATGGTGCAATCCGCTGCCAAAAAGGCCTTGGAGGAGGGCGGTGTCTCTGCTCAGGGGCTTAACGGCGCTATAGATGACTTGCGCAAAGGTCGTTCCGTTGACAGCGTGAATGCAGAAGATGGCTATGATGCTTTGGACAAATATGCTCAAGATCTGACTGCTGCTGCGCGGGAGGGAAAAATCGATCCCATTATCGGGCGAGAGGACGAAATTCGACGTGCGATGCAAGTCTTGTCGCGGCGGACAAAAAACAACCCGGTTTTGATAGGAGAACCCGGTGTTGGTAAAACAGCCATCGCCGAAGGGATGGCTTTACGCATCAATAATGGCGACGTCCCAGAGTCGCTTAGAAACAAGCGGCTCATGTCACTTGATATGGGTGCGTTAATTGCAGGAGCAAAATATCGAGGTGAATTTGAAGAGCGTTTAAAATTTATTCTGTATGAAATCGCTGCTGCCGCTGGAGAGATTATTTTGTTTATTGACGAAATGCACACATTGGTTGGCGCTGGCAAAACTGATGGCGCGATGGATGCAGCCAATCTGATAAAACCCGCACTCGCGCGAGGAGAGCTACATTGTATAGGCGCGACCACTCTGACCGAATATCGTAAATACGTAGAAAAGGATGCTGCCTTAGCACGTCGTTTCCAGCCTGTTGTTGTCTCAGAACCAACGGTTGAGGATACCATAAGCATCTTGCGTGGCATTAAAGAAAAATATGAACTGCACCATGGTGTGCGTGTCACTGATAGCGCATTAGTGTCCGCCGCAACTTTGTCGCATCGTTATATCACGGATCGTTTCTTGCCCGACAAGGCAATAGATTTGATTGATGAGGCGGCGAGCAGGCTGCGAATGGAATTGGATAGTAAACCTGAAGATATAGATGATCTTGATCGCGAAATTCTTCAAAAGCAGATTGAAATTGCAGCATTGCGCCTTGAAAAAGACGTAGCCTCTAAGGAACGGCTGAAAGATCTTTACTCAGGCCTTTCTGAATTACAGGGTCAGAGTGCCGCTCTAACAGCTCAGTGGCAAGCTGAACGCAATAAACTGGCTGAGGCAAGGGACCTAAAAGAACGGTTGGAAAGTTTGCGAGCTGAGCTGGATATATCCAAGCGTCAAGGCAATCTTGCGCGTGCGGGTGAATTATCTTATGGAATCATCCCCCAGATTGAAAAAAAGGTCTTAGAATCGGAAAACCATGACGCTGGATCAATGATGCTCGAAGAAGCGGTGCGTCCTGAACAAATCGCAAACGTGGTCGAGCGATGGACTGGTATTCCAATGGCCAAAATGCTCGAAGGCGAACGTGAAAAGCTATTGCGTATGGAAGAGGAATTGGGTGCGCGTGTCGTCGGCCAAGCTAAGGCTATTAGTGCGCTGGCAAATGCAGTGAGACGAGCGCGTGCTGGTCTTAACGATGAGAATAGGCCGCTTGGTTCATTTTTGTTTCTTGGACCTACTGGAGTGGGCAAAACGGAACTGACCAAAGCAGTGGCTAACTTTCTGTTTGATGACGACAATGCAATGATACGTGTAGATATGTCTGAGTTTATGGAGAAACATGCCGTTGCTCGTTTGATCGGAGCGCCCCCTGGATATGTTGGCTATGATGAAGGTGGAGTCTTGACTGAAGCTGTGCGTCGAAGGCCCTATCAAGTCGTACTTTTTGATGAAGTCGAAAAGGCCCATCCTGACGTATTTAATGTATTGCTGCAGGTTCTTGATGATGGAATTTTAACTGATGGTCAGGGCCATACCGTTGATTTCAAACAGACGCTTATTATTCTGACCTCCAATTTGGGATCGCAGGCGTTGAGCCAGCTGCCAGAAGGGGTGGGAAGTGGTGAGGCTATATTTGATGTGATGCAGGCTATTCGCGCGCATTTCAGACCGGAGTTTTTAAATCGGTTGGATGAGACGATTATTTTTGATCGTTTAGGCCGTGATGATATGGGGGCGATAGTGGATATTCAGTTGGCCCAGCTTTTTGCCCGTATGGTAGACAGGAAGATTACTCTGTCTCTGGACGCGCAAGCTCGGGCTTGGCTTGCGAATAAGGGGTATGACCCTGTATTTGGCGCGCGTCCGCTGAAACGTGTGATCCAGCGTGCCCTGCAAGATCCGCTTGCAGAAATGATTTTATCGGGTGACCTTTTAACAGGGCAAACCATAGAGGTTTCAGCAAAAGGTGATGGGCTCATGGTTGGTGATAAAGTATCTCATTCTACCCAGTGTGCCCCAGACAGTGCTATTTTGCACTAACTTGCTGTGGATAGAGAAGGCATAAAATTCTCGTCGGGAGTCATTGTTAACGAGGCAAAAGTTTTTAATCGGCCAATAAGTCGTAAAGAGATGTTTTTGGAAATTGGACTGGAAGGCACTACTCTTAACAGATTGGTTTAAGGAGAAAGATATGGCTTATCGTTGGTCTGCAAGTTTGAAAGAAAGAGACGTGACAGATGAACATCTGTTTATAAATCGACGAAATTTGCTTTCAGGATTGTCAGGTGTTGGTTTGAGCGTACTTATGGCAGAACCAGCGTTCAGTAAAACGCTTGAGCCAAATGCATGGGAAGACATCACTGAATATAATAATTATTACGAGTTTGGTACTGGCAAGGAAGATCCTGCAAAATTTGCTAAAAGGTTGACTACAAAGCCTTGGAGTGTGAAAATCGACGGGCTTGTGGACCGGCCAGGGTTTTATGCTTTTGAAGATATCCTGAGTAAGATGCAAATCGAAGAGCGAATTTACAGATTTCGTTGTGTTGAAGCATGGTCGATGGTTGTTCCTTGGAACGGATTTGAATTGGCTGATCTTCTAGACTTAGCTGGAGTACAGTCAAACGCAAGGTTTGTTGCATTCGAAACATTGTACAGACCGTCTGAGATGCGCGGTCAGAACACAAGGGTTTTAGATTGGCCATATGTTGAAGGGTTACGGATGGATGAAGCAATGCATCCTTTGACAATGATGGCCACTGGAATTTATGGCCGCGATATTCCCAATCAAAACGGTGCACCTCTCCGGCTGGTAGTGCCATGGAAATATGGGTTTAAATCAATTAAATCTATCGTAAAGATTACCCTTATGGAGCGACAACCTCCAACAAGTTGGAACAAGGCCAATGCCCGAGAGTACGGGTTTTACAGCAACGTTAATCCAGAAGTAGACCACCCGCGCTGGTCGCAAGCCTCTGAGCGTAAGCTAGGTGGAGGACTTTTTGCCAAAAGAGAACCTACTATGAAGTTCAATGGCTACGAAAACGAGGTGAGTATGCTTTATAAAGGTATGAACCTGAGGAAGCATTTCTAGGCGCATGAATGGGCTAGGATCAATTGGATTTGGACATATGCTGCAGGGTTTCAATTCGGCTTTGCGTTGCATTCCTGTTTGGTTGGTCTATTTAGTAGGAACGGTGCCAGCTTTTTTGTACTTCTGGCTGGGGATTAGCAACCAGCTTGGTCCTAATCCCATTTCTGACCTTGAACATCTTCTCGGTACACTTGCGCTGCAATTATTGATTGCAGGATTATGTATAACGCCACTGCGGCAGTTTGCCAATCTGAACCTAATTAAATTTCGCCGTGCTATTGGCCTGCTTGCTTTCTTCTATGTTTTTTTACACCTTCTGGTTTGGTTAGTGCTGGATGTTGGCCAGACCTCTCAGATCATCAAGGATATAATTAAGCGCCCTTATATAACCATTGGAATGTTGTCATTTCTAGGGATGGTTCCTTTGGTGATCACATCCAATAATATATCTGTCCGTCGGTTGGGCTCAAAATGGCGTGTGCTGCACCGGATTACTTATGCTGTATGTTTGTTGGGCGGGCTGCATTTTGTAATGCTCCGAAAAGGCTTTCAATTGGAGCCGTTGATTTATTTAAGTCTGGTCGTTGTACTTATTATATTACGCGTCAATTGGAAACGAGTGCGGCAAGGCTTGAGCGGAAACACAGCGTAATACCTTTAACGAACTGTAAAAAACCACAACATCTGCCAAAAACTTATTGGAAGTATTCGGTTCTCTTGCGCATTACTTGTGTACTTTAAATACGGATCAATTACCTATCCACTGCGCATGGAATTGATAATTAAAATTACAAAGAAAACTCTTAAAAATACATTTATTGCAGGGTATTAAACGTATTTCTCAAAAAAATTACAGATAAGTTATAAAAAGGGGTTGCGTGGTTTGATTGTAGGGCATAGAAGGTGCTTTGCCGACGGTGCTACGGCACGGTTGGTCGGTAGATTGATTGAAGTGTCGGTTTGCTGTTTAAGAATTCAGAGGCATCATGGGCGGGTTGCGTCAGTTAATATTTGGCGCGGTCGTTTTTTTTTGTCTTCAACGTTGTTTGAAAATTTAATACACTGAAGAGATATGTGGGCAGTTTAGTTCATTCGATGGATCAGCCTATCATATCGCGCTACTAGGAGTTTGCTCTGATAATGTAGTGTCAGCTTCACTGTTTGTCGGCTTTCGGTATCTTTTGGTACCTTGAGCACAGATAAACAGAAGATGAATAATTTGAACAATTATTCGATGTGCATAGGTTCGAACGTCAAGGATAAGCTGGTAACAGCTTTTCAACTTGAGAGTTTGATCCTGGCTCAGAACGAACGCTGGCGGCAGGCCTAACACATGCAAGT
>CAJWEI010000002.1 GCA_913031285.1 uncultured Alphaproteobacteria bacterium
AACCCGCGCCTTAAGCTTGGAAGGCTCTTATGATACCATTTCACCATACCCGCTCGTCAGGTAACGCTGATAGATCAAGCCCCATTTAACGTCAAGGACGAAGCACTAGATTCTGGTAAAATTAGAGGAATTGGGGATCACAGCTTTGAAAGCTATCTGATAACTAAAGCTTTAACTCAATAAAAGTACCAATAAATTTTCTTAATAAACGTCACTCAACGTTTAAAAACATTATAGGCATCTTCTATTTCAATAGTTTTTTCAATCAAGCAAAAGTGGCTTTGCACATTAACTATAAAGCCCTTATTACCTCTAAGAGGAAGGAAGGGAGTATCAATTTTTATTGTCAACATTACGCTACTTAATTCTCAAGTGGTCATTCGGAGGCCTGTGCTCCTACTATCCCTTTCTGTCAATTAAGGCGCATTGTGACTGACATTTTCTCACTTGCAGTCCTGAACCAGTTTTGGATTTTCTTTCTTTCAGCTTTCTCCATCCAAGTTATGTTGGCCGGCGGCATTGCATGTGTGATACCCGATTGAATAAATATCGCATTTGCCTGTGCTGTTACATCCGCTTGAGTTTCTAAAAACACATATTTAGGCGCATAGTGTATGCCCTCATAAACTGGCTCTCTGGCGTGACACATTGAGCAACGTCCAGTAACAATATCATAGACTTCTTCAAATCCATCAGTAGTGGCAAATATTTCCTGCTTTTGCGTTAAGACCGCATCCTGCTGGGGGCTTTGAGAAAGAGACGCAGTCGAAAGCCACATAATAAGCAAAAATAAAAGCGCCGTGACTAACCATGTCCACCTTGGATTACCAGCCCCTGAATGTATGGTATTAAAATAATGCCGGATGGTTACACCCATCAAAAAGATCAACCCGGCAATAAGCCAATTATATTCACTCGCAAAGGCAAGCGGATAGTGATTGGAAAGCATCAAAAATATCACAGGTAAAGTAAGATAATTGTTATGCGTGGAGCGCAGTTTGGCAATCTTGCCGTATTTGGCATCTGGAACTTGACCACTTATCAAATTATTAACGACAATTTTTTGGTTGGGCATGATAATGAAAAATACATTTGCCGTCATAATTGTAGCGGTAAAGGCCCCCAAGTGTAAAAGTGCCGCCCGCCCGGTAAAGATTTGATCATACCCCCACGCCATAAGTACAAGTAGCCCAAATAGCAATATCATGAGCATGGTAGGGTATCTTCCTAGTTGGGACTTACACAGGACATCATAAATGATCCAGCCAACCGTCAATGACCCTGCCGAAATCAATATGGCAGTCATTATGGTTAAATCAGCTTTTGCAGGATCAATAAGATAAAGCTCAGCACCAGCCCAATAGACAACCATCAATAAGGCAGCACCGGAAATCCATGTCATATAGCTTTCCCATTTGAACCAAATCAAATGCTCAGGCATGTGAACAGGCGCAACTCGATATTTCTGTACGTGATAAAAGCCACCGCCATGAACTTGCCATTCCTCTCCATCCACACCGTCCAAAAGTTCAGGACTTCGGCGTAACCCAAGATCTAAAGCTATAAAATAAAAAGAAGTACCAATCCAAGCCATTGCCGTAATAACATGCAGCCACCTAACCGCAAAGGCTAACCAATCCCAGATTATCGCAATATCACTCATGACGGGTCCTTGCTTGGCCTATTTACATCCTAGCTCTTTGTAAGATTTACTTGTATTATGAAACAAATCCAAGCTGTTTCAAGAAAATCCAGTAAATGTCTTATATTGATAACATTCGCACGTTCGTTCGGGTCTACGATCTTGGTAACATGTCGGCTGCGGCCCGCGACCAGCGCATTTCACCTGCAGTAGCATCTTCTCGTATTTCACAACTTGAAGATTACTTGGGCGTTAGATTGTTTCAAAGGACAACGCGTAAACTTCACCCAACCGAGCAAGGTAAGCTTTTTTACAATGGCGCAACGCAAGTATTGAACGCGATTGAAGACGCTGAAACACAGGTTCAAAATGTCACTCAAACGCCACGTGGTTCAATATATATTGGCACTCCCTTTAGCATAGGGCGTCGTTTTATCGCTCCTGCTGTACCTGCGTTTAAGAGAGTATATCCAATGATTGATATTCGCATGCGCCTTTCTGATCGGGGCATCGACATCGCTGGTGAAGGTTTAGATATGGCGTTTTTCTTAGGCCTGCCAAAAGACTCTTCCCTGAAAATGAAAAAAATTGGTGATTGTCCAAGGCTTTTATGTGCGGCACCGAGCTATTTTAAAGCGCGAGGCATACCCCAATCTCCCCAAGAGCTAGTGGATGGATTACATGATTGTTTGCAATTGCGCTTTCCCGGCGCAACAGAATTTCAATGGCCCCTAAAAACTGCCAACGGCATCAAGAGCTTTGCAGTGGCGGGTCCTTTTGAAACGGATGATGGCGATATCCTGACAAATTGGGCGCTGGATGGCTTGGGCATAATTCTAAAGCCTTACTTTGAGGTTATGCAGTATCTAAAATCCGGTGCATTAGTCCCTGTTTTACCCAATAACAGGCCGCCTGACTTACAAATTGGCTGTCTTTACCCACACCGCAAACAACAAGATCCCAAGACCCGGTTTTTCATAGACTTCATTTCCCAGCGCATCAGTAAGAGTATGAAAAGTCTAATGAAGGGCACTCAACTTCCGCGATAGGTCGAATAACCGAAAGGCGACAAAAGCAAAGGCACGTGATAATGGGCCTCCTTCGCCATGTTAAATTGGATTGGAACTCTGTCTAAAAATAATTCGGAACGATCGGTACCGGTTGAATGTATTATGTAGTCCCCAGCGTTGAATATCAATTCGTAAACACCCGTTTGGAATTTATCTTCAGGCAAGATTGGTGCATCCGTTCGACCATCAGAATTGCTATGCATGATTTTGAGATGTATGCGATGATCGCCTTCTAAACGGAAAAGATCAATCCTAACACCTTCGGCGGGACGGCCTTTGGCCGTGTCCAATATATGGGTTGTCAAATATCCAGACATGTATGTCCTCTTTCTTTAAAACCGGAACCATTCCTTATTGCACTTATATGCACAAGCGTACCTAAAATTATAAACTGTTTCAAAATTTGCTTGAAATTAAATTTTAAGTATGGTGGTAGAAACCTGGTATGAGAGGCATAAAATGACGCCATATAAGCGTAATATGCGAGGATACGGCCAAAATCCACCTGCAGCCGATTGGCCGCATGGGGCAAATATAGCAATTCAAGTCGTGCTAAATTATGAAGAGGGTGGGGAAAGCTCGATCCTTCATGGCGACCCAAGTTCGGAAGCTTTCTTATCTGAAATTGTTGGAGCATCAGCCTGGCCAGATCAGCGGCATTGGAATATGGAGAGTATATACGAATATGGAGCTCGTGCCGGTTTCTGGCGGCTTCATAGGCTGTTCAATGAATTTGATATTCCAGTGACTGTATTCGGTGTCGCCTCAGCACTCGCGCGTAGTCCCGAACAAACCCGAGCAATGCAATCCGCCAATTGGGAAATTGCAAGCCACGGTTTTAAATGGATTGAACACAAAGATATGTCACCAACAGAAGAAACAGAACATATCAAGCAAGCGATCAAACTGCACAAGGAAGTGACGGGAAATCGACCGGAGGGATGGTACACTGGCCGTTGCTCAGAAAACACTGTCGATCTGGTTAGCGCACAAGGTGGGTTTGAGTATATTTCTGACAGTTATGCAGACGACCTTCCTTATTGGGTGCGCTCAAATGGAAAGGATCAATTGATTATTCCTTACACGCTGGACGCGAATGATATGCGATTTGCAACAACGCAAGGTTTTAATTCTAGCGACCAGTTTTTCACTTATCTCAAAGATAGCTTTGATGCTATTTATAGCGAAGGTATACAGGGTCAGCCGAAAATGCTATCAATAGGCTTACACTGTCGCCTGGTAGGCAGACCAGGTCGCATCATGGGGCTGCGTCGCTTTATAGAATATGCGCAATCTCACAGTAAAGTCTGGTTCGCCCGTCGTATTGATATTGCAAAACATTGGCGCACCCACCATCCAGCAATAAGATTTGAGCGCCCATCTGAAATGGAACAGGAACGGTTTTTAGAGCTGTTTGGCAGCATATTTGAGCACTCTGAGTGGATCGCACTAGGCGCATTTCAATTAGAACTAAGTCCGGCGCATGACAGTGCCATTGGATTACATAATGCATTGGCAAGAATTTTCAGAACGGCAAGTAGGGATCAGAGGCTCGCTGTTTTGCGCGCCCATCCAGATCTTGCGGGAAAACTGGCGAAGGCCAAAAGATTGACACAAGCCTCAAACGAAGAGCAAGCGGGGGCAGGTCTTGACGCCCTGACAGACAGTGAGCGTGAGACATTTGAAACTTTGAATGGCTACTATTCCAAAAAACATGGTTTCCCTTTCATCATCGCGGTAGGAGATAATACCAAATCAAGCATACTAAAAGCCTTCAAAGAAAGGCTAGACAATAATTCTCATATTGAGTTTGAGGCGGCTTGCAAACAAGTCGAACGCATTGCTGAACTTAGGTTGCAAGGCATGCTCCCATGACGCAGAACCTATATACCAAACCCTTAACCTCTGAGGCTTTTGCGCCCTTTGGAGATATTTTGGACTTCTCTGGCCAACCCGATAAGATAATCAATCAGGGCTTTTGCGAGCGATACGATGACCGAGCCGCAATAGATTTTTCAGACGGACGATCCGGGATAAGTCTGTTTAATGCAAAACCGCGGACAATGCCTTATAAATTGGACATGATGGAGCGCCATCCCCTCGGCTCACAAGCATTTATTCCGATGACTTATTCAGCTTTTTTAATAACTGTAGCTTTAGATGCGAATGATACTCCCACGCATCCCATTGCTTTCTTGAGCGAACCAGGACAAGCAATCAATCTTCACCGTAATATCTGGCATGGGGTTCTCACTCCCTTGCAAGACCCTGGGATCTTCGCGGTTATCGATAGGATCGGACCAGAGGTCAACCTAGAGGAATTTTTTTTTACGCAGCCTTACACAGTGGCTCACGAAGTCGATTTTTGAATATTTTTCTGAACCGCAATTATCTAATAAGTTTCTTTTTCCGCCCAACCGGCAAAGGTTTGTTCCAAAAGTACAACGATATAATAAAGAACTATGCCTAGGACTGCCAAAGTAATAAGAACTGCGAACATCAAGGGATAATCTGAATTTGTTTTCCCAGAGTCGAAAAGTGCCCCAAGTCCGCGCCCATGAGGACTGACTATTTCCATCAAATTTGTTCCAATGAACGCCAAAGATACCGAGACCTTCAAAGCACCAAAAAATTCTGGAAGAGTTTTAGGCAAAGCTATTTTCCAAAAAATAGTCATATCAGACGCTCCTAGGGAGCGCAGAATATCTCTATACTCCGCCTCAAGTGTCGATAATCCAATAGAGATCGATACTGCTATAGGAAAAAATGAAATCATAAAGGCTATCAAGATGGTGTTGAAATCATGTGCACCAACAAACATTAGTGCAACAATCGGTACAACAGTCGCTTTAGGTATCGCGTTAAAGCCTACTAGCAAAGGGTAGAGAGCCTCTCGCATAGTTTTACTCATGCCCATCACCATACCGATTAGAACACCAAATAAAATCGAAATAAGTAATCCAATTACGGTGCGCCAAAGTGTTTGCCAACCCATTATAAAAAATAACTCCCAATACTTCAAAAAAGCAGGGCCTAAATCAGAGGGTGATGCCATTTTATAGTTTGGCCAGTCATTCAACCAAACAACTAATTCCCAAAAAATTAAAAATAATAGTGTTGCAACAATAGGAATGAACACTCTTTTCAAACGCATTAAAGCTACCTCTATTTCAACTTGCTTGCGCAATGCGAATTTGTTTTCGCAATTCTTTTAACATCGCCGTGGACTTTGCTGTGAAAAGTAGTTCAATATTCCGTTTTTCCGAAAACTCTACATCCATTAAATATTGGGTCATAGCAGGACGTCCTGACAAAACAGCAACTTGGTCTGCTAAAAAAATTGATTCTCTCAGATCATGAGTTATAAGAAGGCCCGTAAACGGCTCTTCAGCTTTTACGTCAAGCAGTACTTGCCATAAATCTTCTCGAGTGAACGCATCTAAGGCGCCAAATGGTTCGTCCATTATTAAGACCTTTGGTTTATGGACAATAGCCCTACAAAGAGAAGCTCTCTGACGCATACCGCCAGATAATTCTGATGGCCGGCGCCCCGCAAAATCAGCTAATCCCACTAAAGATAATAAGCGTTCAGCGCGTCCCACTTTTTCCTTTTTTGGCATTTTAGGAGCTACAATCTCTAAAGGAAGCATAATATTGTCTAATATTGTTCGCCATTCCAACAGAACGGGATTCTGAAACGCCATACCGACATTACTACGAGGTGACACGACCTTTTCGCCCTCCAAAAAGATTTCGCCTCTGTCAGGTTTTAAAAGTCCAGAAATTAAACGGGTAAGCGTTGATTTTCCACAACCGGAGGGGCCAACAACCGCGGTGAGGCTATCTCTTTCGACAGACAGATCGAGATTTTTTAATACCTTTATTGGACCATCATCACTTTCGAAGGCGTGTGACACGTTGCGGATTTTAATTAAGCTCATACAAGTCTCAGAATTTAAGTGGGCTTAACAGCCCACTTTCCTCAATCTTTCGTCAACTGTTAATTTAAGTTAAAGCCATTCGCTGGTAAAAATCTATTGTCAAAATATAAGGAAGCATCCGGCGGGCTAGAAAACTCATAAGTTGTAGACATCTGTTCTAGAGAGCGAGCCATACGGCCCTCAGAAATATGGCCCATACCATTGGCTAGCGTATAATCCGTGACAACATTTGCATCAATTGCCAGTTGCAAACGACGTTCTTCAAGAGCTGAATCTGCTGCGGGATTGCGTTTCATTAAGCTCTCGATCGCTTTCCCTGGATCAGCAATAGCATCTTTCCAACCAGCAGCGACAGCTGCTAAAAAGCCTTTGACAATTTCTTTATTATTTTCTGCAAATTCGGTATTAACAATAATTGCATTTCCATAGAGTTCTAAGCCATAATCTGCCATTAAAAGCGTCGAAATATCAGCCTCATCAACGCCTAAGCGAACCAGATTTAAATAGGAGCTAAACGAAAATCCGGTTATCGCAGCAACATTGCCTTCAGCAAGCATTGGTTCTCTAGTTGGAAAACCTACTGGCTCCACAGTAATCTTATCCATTTCAAGATTGTTTTCAGCCGCAAAAATTGGGAATTGTGCCCAAGCTCCGTCTGGCGGTGGTGCACCTAATACCCTACCTTGCAAATCTTTCGGATTTTCAATACCCAGAGATTTACGGCCAATTACAGCGAAAGGTGGTTTGTCATAAACCATCATAACGGCAGTCACAGGAGCGCCGGCATTCTGATCAAGAAATTTCACCAGACTGTTAATATCCGCAAAACCAATAGGGTAAGCTCCAGTTGCAACCTTTGGAATAGCGTCCAAAGACCCTTTACCCGCAGATATTTCAACATCTAGGCCAGCTTTGGAAAAATGCCCAGCATCAATAGACTGAAAATATGGCGCCGACGGGCCTTCGAACTTCCAATCAAGGGCAAATGACAGTTTTGTATCTGCATTTACAGAACTCGCTAGTAAGACAGTAATAGCAGTTAAGGCTGACCTAATTAACATATTTTAACTCCTTTTGAGAAAATCAAGAACGACGGATTACTGTCAATATACAAGCTTGATCCTTTTCTTATTACAAACAAAATCTACAGTACTTATAAATTTAACCAAAAAAAGTTGCGATTGGTTAGTTTTTAATCAAACTGACTGATGTCAGTCAGTAAATCGACATTATTGCCAATATGTTTAATGGATCGTAGTAAAGTGACAGGATAAATGAAAACGTGTAGATGTTAGAGCGGCAAGGTTTCAACATTTATCATGAAAATTGATATATCAGGCCTTGGGCATTACATGGGTTTCTAAATGTTTATTATGAGGTTAAACACCCTGCCAATCCTGCATTAAGAAAAATCTGAGGTTTGAATAATCAGTAGTATCTGCATTTGCCAAAGCTCCTTGATTAGTAATATTTACATAAAAAATTAGCAATTAGATGGATTTTGTTTATAGCGGTCAAAAGCCTCAAAATTAAAATAGGAGGTTTCTGATAAAGATTGATTGTTCAAAATCCTTGATTTCTTTAAAAATCAAGACAACATAGAAATTATGGACAGTTTTTCCTCGATATCAAAATCATCCCCTGAGAAATTCATTGAGAAGGTCGCCTTTCAAAGGCTTGAGATGAGCATAATTTTATCTCTTTATGGACGTATGGTCGCCGCAGGGGAATGGAGGGATTATGGCATTTCCATGCTTCATGATGCTGCCATCTTTTCAATCTTCAAACGCACGGCCGAACATCCTATTTATAGAATCGAAAAACGCCCCCGCCTGAAAAATCGGCAGGGCGAATATGCTGTGATAGGAATGGATGGGCGCATATTAAAACGCGGTCACGATTTGAAAACTGTAATCCAAGTCCTCGAACGCAAACTAATCCGATCTGTGAGCTAAAGGGTTGACCGCAAATTCTATAACCTTACTAGGAGCTGGAACTATCGGCACAAGCTGGGCGGCACTTTTTTTAAGCAGAGGTGCAGATGTCACAGTTTTTGACCCTAATCATACTGCGCTTATGATGTCAAAAGAGCAGGTTAAAATCGCATGGCAAGATCTATTGGCTTTAAATCCCACGATAGGGGAGCCAGCCTGGGACAGATTGAAGTTAACGACTGATATGCGCCAAGCCTGCAATAAACCAGATTGGGTACAAGAAAATGCACCAGATCGACTTGACTTGAAACAAGAAGTACTCGGGCAAGCCGAAAGATATCTTCCTTTCGACACCCCCATTGCGTCGTCAACAACCGCACTTTTGGCAACTGATATCCAAAATGCAATGCGACACCCCGAGCGGTTCTTGGTGGGCCATCCGTTTAACCCTCCACACCTTATTCCGCTCGTTGAAATTGTCTGCGGCAATAAGACTGGCACTGCGATGCTAGAACGAGCAAAAGCTTTTTATGAACGCTATGGTAAAGAAGTTGTCATCGCAAAACGCGAGGCAGTTGGTCACATCGCCAATCGTTTAAACGCAGCTCTTTATCGCGAAGTGGTGCACATGGTCGAATCTGGCATTGCAACAGTTGAGGATATTGATCGTGCTGTAAAGCATGGGCCTGGATTAAGATGGGCCTTTTTGGGTCCTAACATGGTATACCATTTGGGTGGTGGAGACGGCGGTTACAGTCAGTATTTAGAGCATCTTGGTCCCTCACAGGAAGCACGTTGGCTTGATCTTGGAACTGCAACTTTGGATAAGGAAATTAAGGCCGAATTAGTCTCTCAGTTTGAAAAATCGTTAAACGGCGAAACCATGTCAGATTTACGTAAGCACCGCGATAGTGCATTAATCGGTCTATTGAAGCTAAAAAAACAATTGATTGAGGATCACTCTTTATAACCTGTGCATGTTTTGGTGCATCTGTTTTTCAGCATTACCGCAAAACGGATAATTTTAATAAATAATGATAAATATGAAATGTTCCAAATTTATCACATTTGCTATTTGCATGAGAACAAAACGTGAATATACTGAATGCCTTATGTTTGTTGAACTCTCTGCCATATCTAATTTCTCCTTTCTTAAAGGGGCTGCGCATCCTGAGGAGTATATGGAACGCGCCGCGCTGCTGGGCATGCCTGCTTTGGCTATAGCGGATGAAAACTCTGTAGCTGGTATTGTGCGGGCACATAGCCAAGCACGCAAAATCAGGCACCTTGTAGCTGAACGTCAGGCCATAGATGCATACGGCCCCCCAAGACCCAAAAATATTGCTAAACCACTGTCAGCCGATATCTTAAACACACCACGTCTTATCCCTGCGGCTACCTTGATCTTCCAAGAGGGCCTCACTCTCACAGTCTTACCAGAGAATCGCACTGGATGGGGAAACCTATGCCGCATTCTTTCCAAGGGGCGGCTAAGGGCAGAAAAAGGCACCTGTCATCTCAATCTCAGCGATCTTCTTGAACGGTCCCGAGGGCTACAGCTTGTTCTCCACCCACCACAAGAGACACTTTTACGGCGTGGTGCGCGCGAATGGTTACCACAGGCGGAACGCTTGGCACACCGTCTTAGAGATCAAATGCACCTCATGATGGCCCCCTTTTACGATGGCGAGGACCAAATCCGTTTTGAATACACCGCGACTCTGGCAGAGCACCTTGGCCTTGAGACACTGGCAAGTGCCCAACCGATTATGCATCATTCTAAAAGGCGTCGACTGGCTGATGTCTTGACTGCGATCCGAACCAGCACACGCGTTGACCAATTGGGGCGTGCAGCTCTAGCCAATGCAGAACAACGTTTGCGCTCTGAGAATGAAATGCGCCAGATATTTCACGCATTTCCCCAAGCTGTTGATCGCAGCTATGAGCTTTCTCAAACCATGACTTTTTCACTCGATGAGCTGCACTATGAGTATCCCTCCGAAATTAGTACGGAGGAAACCCCACAAGATCGGTTAAGCCGCCTAGCTTATGCCGGGCTGAAGTGGCGATATCCCTATGGTACAACTGAAAAGGTACGGGCTATGCTCGAACATGAACTAACCCTGATCGCCAAACTGAAATATGAACCCTACTTCCTGACTGTTCGCGATATCGTCCATTTCGCAAGATCGCGTGACATTCTATGCCAAGGGCGCGGATCTGCAGCCAATTCAGTGGTCTGCTACTGCCTTGGTGTCACATCTGTAAGTCCAGAGATCGGAACTATGGTTTTTGAGCGCTTCGTTTCCGAAGCCCGCGATGAACCCCCGGACATCGATGTAGACTTTGAACATGAGCGCCGCGAAGAGGTTATACAGTATATCTATGAACGCTATGGCCGGCATCGTGCAGGACTATGTGCAACCGTCATCCATTACCGCAGTAAACGCGCAGTACGCGAAGTCGGTACAGCCATGGGCCTCACACAAGACACCGTCGCTGCGCTATCATCCCAAATTTGGGGGTTTTACAGTAATGACGGTCTGCAAAATAAAAGGCTACGCGAAATCGGGCTGAACCCCAAAGATCGCAGGCTTTGTCAGACATTAGGTTTGATCTCTGAGATCATCGGCTTTCCCCGCCACCTAAGCCAGCATGTAGGCGGCTTTATCATCACTGAAGGACGGCTTGATGAGCTGGTCCCTATCGAAAACGCAACGATGGAAGACCGCACTGTTATTTGCTGGGACAAGGATGATATCGACGCCCTTGGGATTCTCAAAGTAGATGTCCTCAGCCTCGGCATGCTCACTTGTCTACACAAATCTTTTGACCTGATGCGCCAACATCTAGGAGAAGAATATACGCTAGCAAGTTTACCTCCTGAAGACCCTAAAGTCTATGATATGCTCTGCAAAGCCGATAGCATCGGAGTGTTTCAAGTCGAGAGCCGTGCTCAGATGAACTTTCTCCCCCGCATGAAACCACGGTGCTTTTATGATCTGGTGATCGAAGTGGCTATCATCCGGCCTGGCCCCATTCAGGGCGATATGGTTCATCCCTATATTCGCCGCCGCAATAAAGAAGAACCAGTTAAGTTCCCCTCTGATGCTTTGGGCGAGGTCTTGGGCAAAACGCTTGGCGTACCGCTCTTTCAGGAACAGGCGATGCAGATCGCTATCATCGGTGCCGGCTTTACCCCAGATGAGGCCGATCGTCTGCGTCGATCACTTGCAACGTTCAAAAAGCACGGCAATATAAGCGATTTCAAAAACCGTTTTCTAAACGGGATGCAGAAAAATGGCTATAAAGGTGAGTTTGCTGAACGCTGTTTTTCCCAAATTGAAGGCTTTGGATCTTACGGCTTTCCCGAGAGCCATGCTGCCAGTTTTGCATTTCTCGTCTATGCCAGTGCTTGGATCAAATGTCATCACCCGGGCATTTTTGCATGTGCACTTCTTAATTCCCAACCCATGGGGTTTTATGCCCCTGCCCAAATTGTGCGTGATGCAAAAGAACACGGGGTTGAAGTGCGCCCCGTTTCGATCAACGACAGCTATTGGGACAATGTGATGGAACCCGATGGGCGCGGCAGGCTCGCCCTGCGCCTTGGTTTTCGCCAGATCAAAGGGCTGCGACAGGATGATGTCACTTGGATCACCGCCGCGCGAGGCAATGGATATCTTTCGCTCGAAGATGTCTGGCGCCGCGCAGGCACACCGCCGTTAGTGCTTACCCGCCTGGCAGAAGCCGATGTTTTTGATCCTTTACGCCTGACAAGACGCGAAGCCCTATGGCAGGCCAAAGCTATTACCTCGGAAAAACTCCTGCCCCTCTTTGCCGATGATATAGATGGTGAGGGTATCTTTGAACCCCAAGTTCACTTACCCCAGATGAGCCTTGGCGAAGAAGTAGTCGAAGATTACGTTGCCCTCCGCCTAAGCCTGCGCGCCCATCCAGTGGCGCTGCTACGGCACATTTTGACATAATAAACTCTTGAGTGTAAACTTTTTTATATTTCCTTATTTGTCATAAACTCATTAATGCGCCCCATTCAGTCGTTGGGAATGAAAATTAGCGTGTCAATGTATATATAAAGTTATGCTATTTATAGTCTTGCTATATTAGTAATTTCCGTAATTGGAACCATAATTCGAATTAATTACTTTTGACATAAAAAATGGGATGATCATGACAAAAAATACTAAACGACACAAGGGCGCTTCAAAGAAAATAAAAATAATGCGTTTCACGTATCCTTGAGGGTCAAAGCCTTTATTTTTTGTCAATATACCTGTATTTTACATTTATTGCATGCTCTATGCCCACAGATTTAGCAGCCTTCCAAACCACTTGGACGGCGACATATCATTGTACTTTTCTCAAGCACTAGGTCAGGAGAAAAAATGTGCACTGAGAAGAAACACTATGGTTATTTGATTGATATTCATTTGCCTCAAGCAAACTGCTCAAAGAGCTCAATATTTATAATCGGGATGAAGGTATTATACTGTACGCGGGCGAACACATGCCGCAAGACGATAGGATTACGATGCCTCAGTAAATGAGTTTTGTTCAGAGGCTATATTTGCCGCGGTGCGCCACCTAAGCGCATTATTCGACCTAAATTGATTGGAACTTGCGCCAAAATTACTTTGAGGATTTTCCACCAAAATCGCCCCCACTGCTAAAACGGCGCTTTGACACGGAACTTAATACCACGGCCATTTTCCGGATGTTTGATACGCAGCTCCTCTGAATGAAGCATCATTCGTGGAAAATCTGCCGCCGTTTCAGTACTATACAACGGATCACCCAAAATTGGGTGCCCTATAGCCAGGCAGTGCAATCGTAACTGGTGAGAGCGTCCCGTTTTGGGTGTTAAACGCAGACGCGTTTCAGCCTCGCCCACCTTTATCACTTTCCACTCTGTCAAAGCCGATTTTCCCATCTCATGGCAAACTTTCTGCAGCGGACGGTTCGGCCAATCCACAATCAGCGGAAAATCAATTTCTCCCACCTTTTCAGTCACCTGCCCTGAGACACGCGCAATATATGTTTTTTTAGTAAGACGTTGCTCAAATTGCGCAGATAAGTGCCGTTGAGCATGAGCAGTGAGCGCAAAAACCATAACACCCGATGTATCCATATCAAGGCGATGCACTAATAGAGCATCGGGGAAAGCGATTCGTAAGCGCTGGATAAGACAATCGGCCAGATGCTCTTGGCGTCCCGGAACCGACAAGAGCCCAGCCGGTTTTTCGACAGCGACAATCTCACGGTCCTCGTGAAGGATATTAAGAGGGTCAGAGGGCGGATTGTAAGAGCTTTGCATAGGCGAACCGATATAGGCAACATTACCGCCTGTCTATCAACTTTAAAACTCTGTATTGAAGAAAAAATTTTTCTTGATTTTTTCAGTTAGACACGGCAGCGTGAAAAAAAGTAAACAATTTTCACGAAAACTTCATGTCCGCTCTTGATTTCACACTTCTTGACAGCCTTGGTGCCGACCTTCGGTCACTGCGCAAGTCACGCGGTTTGACACTGAGTCGTCTAGCCGAAATAATAGGCAAATCCGTTGGTTGGCTCTCGCAGGTGGAGCGCAACCTCTCGGAACCCTCAATCAATGACCTACGCGATCTTGCCAAAGCACTCGACATACGTATGTCTATGCTGTTTGGCCAAGCCAAAGCTGTCCCCGAAGAGGCAGGCTTTGTGGTACGCCAAGGTGCGCGGCGAACAATTGGCTCAAATGAAGCGGGCCTGGTGGAAGAATTACTGTCTCCCGACCTAACGGATGACTTTGAAATGGTGCATTCAACATTTGTACCCGGCGCAGAACTTGAAATGCCTGTGACCCGTCCAACTCAGGAAGTTGGCTATCTAATATCTGGCAAGCTCAATATCACGATTGCAGGTAAATGTTTTATAATCCAGCCTGGTGATAGCTTTCGCATTCGTGGTCAAGCATTCCAATATGCCAACCCCTATCAGGAACCGGCTGTTGCGATCTGGGTGATCGCCCCTCCAGTGTATTAGACGATGAGTTTGGACGCCTGGATCATATTTGCAAGCTTCTGGACACTATTTGTGACTACACCAGGGCCAAATGCTTTAAATTGTATTAGCGTTTCTATGGCATATGGCTTTGGACGTGCGGTAATTTGCGTAGCGGCTATTCTGACCCAAACCAGCCTCTTTCTTACGCTCTCGGCATTTGGTATCACGGCACTGATCGCTACCTCGCCACTCGCATTTTTAGTGTTGCAATGGTTTGGCGCGGGGTTTTTAATCTACCTTGGCATCCGAGGTTGGCCAGTTGCTAGCTATCTTGCAGCGTTCAGCCAATTTATCCAGCCTCATCTGCCCATGGCGTCCCAGATGTGGGTTATAGTCCCTACCGCACTTAGCCTCACCACGCTCAGCTATGTGGGGTATTGTGCACTCGGATCTGGGTTGGGTCGTACTGCATTGAGTGCAATATTTAATACTTATTTTCGTCGTATTCTGGCGGTTTGTTTCATAATTTATGGGCTATTGTTGGGTTCATCTCATTTTCCAAAAGGGGCGTAATCGATGACTACAACAGGATTTTTTGCATGCATCGTGGTAAAGCTTAATCTATTTGGCAAGCTGCGGGAAGTTATGGTTCGCCATTCCACGCAACGTCGAAAAATGTCGAGTTCACATTGGGTGTCCGCTTCAGTACTGGTGGAACAGTTTAAACTGATCAAAATGAACAGTTTAAAATGGTACCTTTCTTTGAATGATGCGCACCGCCAGTTTTATACTGGATGCAAATTGAGCCAGTATTTCCAATCTGATTGCTACAGACCCACCACAGTCGAGGCCAACACCCTAAACAACGTAGTCGGTCTGCATACGAAAAAGAATATTTATGTCAAAATAAGGGTGACTATTACTGCATCGCTGATTATGAATCGCAGGTACCGTTCCGCTCAAAAACCGGGGTATAATCCCTACCTTTATGGCTAACACTTTGGATCTGAGGAGATATCTTCAAATGGTAGACATACCAACAACAGCACGAGTAGTTATCATCGGGGGCGGCGCGGTCGGTGCGTCCTGCTTGTATCATATGGCCAAAGCAGGTTGGGCTGATTGCGTTTTACTGGAGCGTAATGAGCTTACAGCTGGCAGCACATGGCACGCAGCTGGCAATGTACCAACATTTTCTACCTCATGGTCAGTGATGAACATGCAGCGGTATTCAACCGAACTTTATCGCAGTCTTGGCGAGGTGGTAGATTATCCAATGAACTATCACGTTACCGGTTCGATCCGCCTGGCGCACTCCGAAGAGCGGATGCAGGAATTTGAACGTGCCAAAGGCATGGGACGATCGCAGGGGATGGACCTTAATATTTTGGCAGTGACCGATATTAAAAGCCGTTACCCATTCATCAAAACTCATGATCTAAAAGGTGCACTTTATGATCCGCATGATGGCGATATTGATCCCGCACAGCTGACCCAAGCGCTGGCAAAAGGTGCGCGGGATCTGGGGGCAAAAATACTGCGTTTTACTCCTGCGAACGGCGTATCGCGCGACGGCGACGAGTGGATTGTCAAGACTGGTAAAGGCAATATTCGTTGTGAATTCGTTGTCAATGCAGCGGGGTATTACGCTCAGCGCGTTGGTGAGTGGTTCAAACCCTATGGCGGGCGCACCGTTCCAATGATGGTGATGAGCCATCAATATTTGCTCACTGATGAAATCCCCGAACTTGAGGCATGGAGCGCTGAGCAGGGGCAAAAGCTCCCGCTGCTGCGCGATGTCGACAGCAGCTATTACCTACGGCAAGAAAAGCACGGATTAAACCTTGGCCCTTACGAGCGCAATTGCAAAGCACATTGGGTTGACCCTTCTGATCCACTGCCCGAGGACTTCAGTTTTCAACTTTACCCTGATGATCTTGAAAGGCTGGAATGGTACGTCGAAGACGCTATGGCTCGGGTGCCACTTTTAGCGACCGCAGGCGTTAATAAGGTGATCAACGGACCAATTCCTTATGCACCCGACGGTATGCCGTTGATTGGCCCAATGCCGGGTGTCCCGAATGCATTTGAGGCTTGCGTCTTTACCTTCGGTATTGCGCAAGGCGGTGGCGCAGGCAAAGTTCTGGCAGAATGGATCACCGAGGGCTCTACTGAATGGGACATGTGGTCGTGTGACCCACGTCGCTACACAGATTACACCGATCAAGAATACTGCGTCGCAAAGGGCATGGAAATTTATGGCCATGAATATGCCATGCATTTCCCGTGGCATGAGTGGCCAGCAGGTCGGGATAAAAAACTCTCACCTCTGCATGATAAGGTCGTCGCATTGGGCGGCGTGATGGGGGCCTACAACGGCTGGGAGCGTGCAAATTATTTTGCTAAGTCAGGCGACGACACCTCTGAGGAATGTACCCAGACATGGAACCGTGCCGGTCCATGGGAGGCACGTATTCGAGAAGAATGCGAGGCAGTGCGAGACCACTGCGGTGTACTAGATTTGCCAGGCTTTTCCCGCTTCTGGATACAAGGTGAAGGCGCAGACACTTGGCTGCGTGGATTTTGTACTGGCGCTATTCCGAAAATTGGCCGTATGAATCTGATTTATGTCGCAGACAAGCGTGGCCGCATCTTATCGGAATTTTCCTGCATTCGAATTAGCGAAGATAATTTTGTTCTCATTACCGCTGCAAGCGCTCAGTGGCATGATGGTGAAATGATCCGCAAAGTATTGCCAAAGGGGATTAATGTCCGCGAGACAACAATTGAACGCGATACTCTGGTTGTCACTGGTCCTAAATCGCGCAAGATCCTAAAAGGTTTAACGGATGCGGATTTAGCCCAAGGCTGGCTGACCCATCAATTTGCCACAGTCGCTGGGCGAAAAGCATTTCTAATCCGCGTTTCTTTTGCCGGGGAGCTGGGCTGGGAAATTCATGCGGAAAACGAAAATATGCCTGACATCTATGAGGCCGTGATTGGTGCCGGTGCCAAGCCCTTTGGAATGTGGGCTCTTAATTCCCTCCGCATGGAAAAAGGCTATCGCGCTTGGAAGGGCGATCTTTCCAGTGACTATTCTATGTTTGAAGGCGGTCTTGATCGTTTTGTCAAACTTGATAAGTCAGAGAATTTTGCTGGCAAGGCCGCGCTACTAAACGAAAAGCAGCAAGGCTGTAAAAAACGCTTTGTAACGCTTATGGTTGATGCCGGCGACTGCGATGCACCTTATATGTCAACGCTTTGGTATAATGGTCAAATCGTGGGAGAGACTACATCAGGCGCTTGGGGCTATCGGGTCAATCACAGTATTGCTCTAGGCATGCTGCAAGCTGATCTTGCAGTGCCAGGAACCGAGATTGAAGTTGAAATTTTTGGCACACGTTACAAGGCGACAGTCCAGAATGATAAACCACTTTGGGATGCCGAGAACGAGAGATTGAGAGCGTGATGGAGATTACCCTGCTAGACGGTTCGATTGGACAAGAGCTGGTGAAACGCTCTGGTGATCCAGCGACGCCGCTTTGGTCAACAAGTGTAATGATCGAAAAACCAGAAATTGTGAGTGAGGTGCATTCCGAATATTTCAACGCAGGCGCCACAGTGGCGACAACCAATACTTATGCTGTCCTTTATGATCGCCTCAAAACAGTAGATTTAAAAGATCAACGGTTTGAATTGTGGCAAACTGCTGTGAGAGCAGCAACTGCTGCCCGCGATTCATACGGATCTGGTCGTATTGCTGGTTCAATTGGTCCACTGATTGCCTCTTACCGACCAGAACTTTGTCCCCCTCCAGATCAAGCAGCTGAGTTTTATGGCGAAATAATCGAAGAGATCGGACCTTTTGTCGACATACTTCTGATTGAGACCATGTGCTCGATTGATCAGGCCGATGGTGCTATGCGAGCGGCTAAAAAATCAGATCGACCTATCTGGTTGGCATTGTCAGTCGATGATTTTGATGGTGAGAAACTTCGCTCCGGCGAGAACCTCGAAGACGTGCGACCAATGTTAGACCAACATCAGCCAGACGCGATTTTGATCAATTGCTCCCGTCCAGAAGCTGTCAGTAACGGCGTTAGAATTATTTCTGAATTTGGGTTCCAATTTGGCGCCTATGCAAATGGTTTCACCAAAATTTCGGATAGCTTTTTACAAGATTCCCCTACGGTAGATGCGCTCAAACAACGTCAGGATATGTCACCAAATCACTATGCTGAATTTGCCATGGAATGGGTTTCATTCGGGGCAACAATCGTCGGGGGATGCTGCGAAGTTGGACCCGATCACATCAAAGAGCTTGCCAAAAGACTAATTTTAGCTGGCCACACTATCGTATAGAGGTATTAAAATGGCGAACCTTCCAAATCAAGCCCGAGTGGTAATTATCGGAGGCGGCGTGGTGGGCTGTTCTGTGGCATATCATTTAACAAAACTAGGCTGGAAAGACGTTGTCTTGCTAGAGCGCAAACAGCTTACATCTGGAACAACTTGGCATGCGGCTGGGCTGATTGCACAATTGCGCGCGACAGCAAATATGACTAAACTTGCAAAATATTCTCAGGAGCTTTATGGCGCTCTGGAAGAAGAAACAGGAGTTGCAACAGGGTTTAAGCGGGTTGGGTCGATTACAGTTGCCCTTACAAAAGAGCGCAAAGAAGAGATTTTCCGATCTGCTGCTATGGCGCGCGCCTTTGGCGTAGATATCGAAGAAGTTTCTGCTGCTGAAATTGGCCATAGATATCCTCATCTCAACTTGGCAGATGTGAAAGCGGGTGTATATCTGGGCAAAGATGGACAAGGCGACCCGGGCAATATTGCTCTTGCCCTTGCAAAGGGTGCACGCCAGCGCGGCGCTATGATAAAAGAACAGGTAAAAGTTTCTGCTATTGAGCGGAAGGATCGCACAGTCATAGGTGTGGACTGGCAGAGCGAAAATGGTTCATCCGGCCATATTACCTGCGATATGATCGTAAATTGCGCTGGTATGTGGGGACACGAGGTGGGGCTTATGTCAGGTACCAATGTACCACTTCATGCCTGCGAGCATTTCTACATCGTCTCAGAACCCATTGAGGGCCTTGCTCAGCTTCCAGTTTTGCGTGTTCCCGATGAATGTTCCTACTTTAAGGAAGATGCTGGAAAAATGATGCTTGGTGCTTTTGAGCCATGGTCCAAACCCTGGGCGATGAAAGGCATCCCAAAAGATTTTGAATTTGATCAATTGCCAGAAGATTTTGATCATTTTGAGCCTATTTTAGAAATGGCAGTAAATCGAATGCCAATTTTGGGCGATGCGGGAATCCATACATTTTTTAATGGACCAGAGAGCTTTACACCAGATAACGCATATCATCTTGGGCTTGCACCCGATATGGATAACGTCTGGGTTGCTGCAGGCTTTAATTCGATTGGGATCCAATCAGCTGGCGGAGCTGGCATGGCGCTTAGTCAATGGATGGATGCAGGCGAAAAACCTTTTGATCTTGGAGATGTCGATATTTCTAGGATGCAGCCCTTTCAGGGCAATAAACACTATTTATTCGAACGATCTAAGGAAACCCTGGGACTGCTTTATGCAGATCACTTTCCCTATCGGCAAAAGGAAACAGCACGTGGTATCCGTCGCACGCCATTTCATGCTCAACTTGCACAGCAAGGAGCAGTTTTTGGTGAGCTTGCGGGTTGGGAAAGGGCTAATTGGTTTGCCAATAAGAACCAAGATGCAAATTATGCTTATAGTTGGAAGCGTCAAAACTGGTTTGAGAATTCAGCCCGGGAGCATTACGCAATCCGTAATGATGTGGGAATGTATGATATGTCCTCATTTGGCAAAATACGCGTTGAAGGGCACGATTGCGAAGAATTCTTAAACTATGTATGCGGCGCAGATATGGCAGTGCCTACCGGCAAAATTGTTTACACTCAATTTCTGAACAGAAATGGCGGCATAGAGGCTGATATCACAGTTACCCGGCTCTCTGAGACGGCCTATCTTGTTGTGACGCCAGCCGCCACACGACAGGCCGATGAAAACTGGATGCGACGCCATTTGGGCAGGTATAACGCCGTGATCACAGATGTTACTTCCGGCGAGGGCGTCCTTGCAATCATGGGTCCAAAGGCACGCGACGTGATGCAAGCCGTATCACCTAACAATTTTGACAATGACTCCAATCCATTCGGTACGATGCAGCACATAGAGATAGGCATGGGGTTGGCGCGCGCGCATCGAGTGAGTTTCGTCGGCGAACTGGGCTGGGAGGTTTATGTCAGCAGCGATATGGCAGGACATGTGTTTGAAACGCTGCATCAGGCGGGCCATGATCATTCAATGAAGCTGTGCGGTATGCACGTGATGGACAGCTGTAGAATTGAAAAAGCGTTTCGTCACTTTGGGCACGATATCACTTGTGAAGATCATGTGCTAGAGGCCGGGCTAGGCTTTGCAGTCAATACCGCCAAACCCGATTTTATCGGGCGGGACAGTGTTCTGCGCAAAAAAGAGGTCGGGCTAGAAAAACGCATCCTGCAATTCCGTCTGCGTAATCCCGAGCCATTGCTTTATCATAATGAACCAATCCTAAGAGATGGAGACATTATCGGTTACATCAGTTCGGGTTCTTATGGTCATCATCTTGGGAGTGCTATCGGTATGGGCTATGTGCCATGTGCAGGTGAAACCTTGGAGCAGATCTTGTCATCAAGCTATGAAATTGACGTTGCAGGTACGTGCTTTGAGGCCGACGTATCGGCAAAACCGATGTACGACCCAAGTTCAGAACGGGTCAAAGTGTAGAGACCCTATCAGAAAAAATCTCTGGTGGCGTGATAGTCGGCTGCAAAAGAGCACTCAGCATCCCGAGGATTAAGATACTGCCACTTAGCAGTAATATCCAAACGCTATCCCCAGTTTGATCTAGCACATAGCCTGCGCCAATCGGCCCCATTATCTGACCAAGGGAGAAAAACACTGTAAATAGAGCCACTGCTGCCCCCATAACAGGCTGTGCAACGCTTGTTTTAGCAAAATTAGTTGCCGATGTGGGAACCATGAACATCGCTCCACCAAACATGAGAGCCGATATAAGGATACTGAAAGTGCCACCAAAAAGTGGGATCAACGCTCCAAGGCCCACGGTTAAGTTTGTCCAGGCAATCGCACGTCCAGCACGGGCCTGCGACAGCATGCGACGCCACATAAACGGCGAGGCCATGACAGCAATTCCCATCAATGACCAAACAGCAGATGTCAGAGTGGTACCAGATCCATTAGTTTTCAACCAACTGACTAAAAACGTCATATAAATCACATAGCCTGAACCGAATAAGAAATATGCGGTTATCGCGGGGACCATGGCTCCGATCCTGAGACCAGAGAGGCGGAGCTTGGAACCATCGCGCATTTCCTTCACTTGAGAGGCCGCCCAGATAATAATACCAAGCATCACACAACTGGCCAAAGCCATAAAACTCCATGACATTTGCCAACCAACAGGAAAATGGCGGTCTAGATAGATCGGTAGTAAGAGACCAGTACCCAGCATACCAAGGCCACCACCACCAAAATAGACAGCAATGGCAAAAGCATTTAACTTTGGGTTGCTGGGGAATAGCGCCGCAGTAAGTACACCTCCCATCACAAATACCGGCGCACCTCCAATACCGGCAAGGATACGACATAGCGATTGTGCCAAAAGATCAGGTGTTCCAGCAGATCCAAACATCGCTAAAGTCGTCAGCATGAACCCAGATATGAAAAGCCGTTTTGGACCGAATCTTCCAACCAAAAAAAGCGCCATTAGAGCGCCAAGTAGGTAGCCGATCCCATTTGCAGTATTGAGCCATCCAGCCTGTGTATAGGTCCATCCAAGATCTGCACGCATCGATGGCAATAATAATGCATAGGCAAACCTTGCAAAGCCATTTGCCATAGCCGGCCCCATCGACAAGCCCACTATGATCAGCCATTTCGTTGTATCACTTTGCTCATTCATATTTGGACTGTGACAGAAGGCGATCAAACCGCCAATGGTCTAAAAATATTCCGTAGTGTCTTTTGTAAGACTGCAAAAGAGTTTCTTCTGCCTGGGCCTAAGTTATAAGTCCAGTCTCTCTTCATCGAATCATCGCTTATTAGGCCTGCAGCACACAAATGCATCACCTCGTCTTACGGCGCCAGACGGAATAAGGTATGCCCTGTCCTAAATTACTTTTTATCGCGCGCATACTTTTCTTCTTTGGTCCACTTATTATTCCAAGCATTATTACTTAGACCAAGCTCACTGGGAAGAGGTTTCGTCTTGCCGACGCTGACCTTACCTCCCTTATTAAGAAACTCCTGAATAAGGGCGTCATCTGTAGTTTGTTTGGGAACCTGTTTCATAATTTCACCCTAGCGTGTCAAAACGACCTTGTCACGCTGCATTGCATAGCGCTGAAGGTTTATGAACGAGGGCCTGCGCACACGCAGCACGCAATGGATTTGCCTCAAGCAACTTTCAGAACAATCTTACCAATATGGGCGCTGCTTTCCATGCGCACATGGGCCTGAGAGGCGTCTTTCAGATCAAATGTGCTGTCCAAAACCGGATGAAGTCTTCCCCGATCGAGTAGCGGCCAGACTTTGTCCCGCAGGGTCTGGGCAATTTTCGACTTGGCAAGATTTGACTGTGGTCTGAGCGTGCTGCCTGTAATAGTCAAACGACGAGCCATCACGTGTACAAAATTAACCTCAACTTTTGGTCCTTGCAAAAAAGCTATTTGTACAAGGCGACCATCATCAGCTAGGGATTTTATATTACGCGGAATATAGTCACCGCCGACCATATCGAGGATAAGGTTTGCACCTCCCTCTTTTTGCATCGCTTCAACGAAGTCATCCTCTTTATAATTCATAGCAACTTCCGCACCCAAATCACGACACGCCTGACATTTCTCGTCAGAACCAGCCGTTGCAAAAACGCGCGCACCAAATACACTGGCCATTTGTACCGCAGTTGTCCCAATCCCCGATGACCCCCCGTGGACCAAAAACCTCTCGCCAGCCTGCAAAGCGCCACGATGAAATACATTTGACCATACGGTGAAATATGTTTCTGGAAGACAGGCGGCTTCCTTCAAAGACAACCCTTTAGGCACAGGTAAACAATGATCCGCCTGCGTCACAACATATTCTGCATATCCGCCTCCAGGCAGGAGCGCACTAACATGATCCCCCTCCTGGATACCAGTAACCCCCATACCCAATTTGACTACAGTCCCAGAGGCCTCTAGGCCCGGCAAGTCGCTGGCATTGGGAGGTGGGTTATAAAGCCCAGCACGCTGTAAAGCATCGGGCCTGTTCACACCAGCATAAGCCACTTTTATCAAAACCTGACCATATTGGGGTACAGGAACCGCTCTTGTTGTAGGTACAAGAACTGACGGATCACCCGGCTTGCTGATTTCAATAACCTGCATATCTTTGCTCATAGAGGCCTCTTACTGTGAATTATTTCAAGTACCTGGAGAGTGTTTCCCCGTCTTGTTTTGCGGCGAACTGATTTTCGAAATCAGCCACTTCGGCCCAGAAAGGATCTGCTGCAGCGGCGCATTTTCACGCGCTTTGGATTTCACTTTTTCAAACTGCATCACATTCTCAATGCGCCTATCCAAAAACTCCCAAGTCGCCGCATGATCAGGGCTATCATCCCCCAACCAAAAGAGTACGCAAGAACCATAAACCGCGCTCAATGTGGCACGTTTGGTATACCAATTCACATCCGTCGAATTATCGCCCAATCCCGACCAGATCGCGTCAGCACTTCCCCAGATCAAACGTGCGCCCAACGCCACGTTCTGTGGAAGGGAAAATAGTGCCGCCCCGCGCCGAACAGCCTCTTTATCTTCAACAGATTGCAGCCTAAAACGAACCGCTGCGGCAACTTTGTCGCGAAACCGCATTGTTGAAAAATCTTCTTCATCTATCCGCAGCTGCATCGCTTTATCGCCTTTGACATGAAAAAATACTGCCAGATCTAAAGCTCCACGCGGAAAAGCCAAACGCGCGTGAGACAGCTCTATGTCAGAATCTTCACAGGCTTGGCCAAAAGCAGCTTCAGACCAACCGTCAAAGGCGACATGTGGCAAGATCGCTGCTAATAATTGGTTTTTCATATCTTCATGCATATCCATAGCCAATTTATACTTACTCCCACTGAACTGTTTTACTTATCCTACTCAGTCAAACTAGACCTGTCTTGCAAAAAAAGTAGATCTTAAGAACAAGTTATTACTTTAGACGACAGAAGTTGAAAACGACAGGCAGGTGAGTGTATGAAATAGCTTTGTTTAGAAGGCACCCAGATCGCTAAAAAAACTGTGGTAAGACAGATTAAGCAACACGCTTTGCCTACAACTTATACCACACAAAAGCTTGAAGGCTTTTAAAGCAAGTTAAAGGCGGTTTGCCTTATAGAAGCGAATATCCCAGCCGTACTGAAGACTTTAGAGTGGCGAGAGTAATTAGCAACAAAATTTTTGGACCCGTATGGGCAATGAATAAAAAATATTTCATACCTATCGCTTACGCGTTTACACGCGGATCAATATGCTTACTTTGCATTTTAAAAAATAAATATGCCCACCACGAGATAAACCCATGTAAAGAAGTTGTCTGAATATTACATCCCTCTGGACACAATCATGTGTAAAACCACGATGGCCTTACAAGATAAAATCACATCCATCGTTTACCACCACCCTTGCTGGTCTAAGATCCCAACGGTTTTTGTCATGCCCATTTTCCATCCACTAAAAAGCGTCCAAGGGTCAAAAATGAAATAATACAAGACATGACAGAACGCCACAAAGCATAGAGTTTAATGGATAGATTTGCTCTTAATGAAATAACGCTTAAAGAGGCAATATATCTCTTGCCAATCATCAGTTTATACCTGAGCCCCTCGATTCTCAACTCACCAACTAACAGGGCGAGGCTTTGTAGCGCTATCCAAAACTACCGGTCTGGTAATGAAATATATTGGACACTCAGATGGTGCGTGAAACTGCGCCAATTTTCTATTAGGTTTCGCAAACTTAGTCTTGAACCTTGCTGTCCTCAGCAGCCTCAAATAGACTGAAGTTGAAGGTAAAACAGGGATTGACACGAATGGACTGGCAAGCAGAAATCAGAGCAGCAGTGCAGCGCACAGCGGGGTATTTAGTGAAAACACCAACGACGGTTTCAAACAGTTTTGGGCAATCATTTCCAATTGAGCTAAAATTCGAGCAAATGCAGCATACCGGAAGTTTTAAACCGCGTGGGGCTTTTAATACGCTCTTATCTGAAGGTGCGCCAGAAGCAGGCGTTGTGGCTGCATCGGGGGGAAATCACGGAGCAGCAGTGGCTTTCGCAGCCAAAACACTTGGGCATAGTGCTCGTATTTATGTGCCCGAGGTGGCAGGCTCCACCAAGATTTCCCTCATTGAGGCCATGGGCGCCGACCTTCAGATCGTTCCAGGGAAATATGCTGATGCAATGGTTCAAGCTCAATCTTGGGAAGCCGAAACTGGGGCGCGGCAAGTTCATGCCTATGATACCGTCACAACCGTTGCAGGCCAAGGCAGTTTGGCGCATGAATGGCAGAATCAGGGATTGAGTGCTGATACGATATTCATTGCGGTAGGTGGCGGTGGACTTATTGCTGGTGTTGCAGCTTGGTTTGGTAAGGATAAGAAAATTGTAGCAGTAGAACCGGCAACCTCATGCGCACTACACGCTGCACTGGAACAAGAGGGACCTGTCGATGTCGATGTTTCGGGTGTCGCAGTAAATGCACTAGGAGCAAAACGAATTGGGCGAATTTGTTTCGACTTAGCCGTTGAAACTGGAATTCAGTCCATTCTTGTCAGCGACGAAGCTATTTTACAAGCTCAAAACCTTTTATGGTCGGCCCACAGACAACTTGTTGAGCCTTCAGGAGCCGCTGCACTAGCGGCACTCACGAGCGGCGCATACATTCCCAGTCGAGGTGAAAAAGTAGCCGTTTTAGTTTGTGGCGCTAACGTTGACCCCAATCCACTAACTTAGGCAATGCAGCTCGTCGGTGCCTTTAATAAATCTTAGGCACATAAAGTTCGTTAGGCAAAACTTGCCGTTCGTAGTCAGGATTGAAAACCCTTTCTGGAAGGGTCACCTTCTCATTTGGAACATCTTGATAAGGTATCTGACTAAGGATATGCTCGATGCAATTCAAGCGTTCGCGCTTCTTATCATTGCCTTCAACGATATACCACGGTGCTTCTGCTATATTGGTACGAGCCAACATGTCTTCCTTCGCCGTGGTATACTGTTCCCATCGGATCCTGCTCTCCAAGTCCATAGGGGAAAGTTTCCACTGTTTCATTGGATCATGAATACGCGTCATAAAACGTAGCTGCTGCTCTTCATCCGTAATCGAGAACCAATATTTGAGTAAAATAATTCCAGACCGCAGCAGCATTCTTTCAAATTCCGGAACATCGCGGAAAAACTGTTCAATCTGATCTTCACTGGCAAATCCCATCACCCGTTCTACTCCGGCGCGATTATACCAGGAGCGATCGAACAGCACCATTTCTCCACCCGCTGGCAAATGTGGAACATATCTTTGAAAATACCACTGGGTTTGTTCCCTTTCGGTGGGCTTTGGTAGGGCAACAACCCGCGCAACCCGTGGATTAAGCCGCTGAGTAATGCGTTTAATCACGCCACCTTTTCCAGCACTGTCACGGCCTTCGCAAATAATCAAAACCTTTGCGCAAGTAGCTTCAACCCAATCTTGTAGCTTGATTAGCTCTGATTGCAGCCGCAACAAATTGCGATAATAGACCATACGACCAAGCGGGTTTTGAACTCTACCTTTGTAAAGCTCTCGAATTTCGTCCGACAGCATCGGCTCGCTTAATTCATTTTCTACCATTTCGTCGATACTATCTCTAAGCTCTGCTTCAAGCCAATCGACGCTATCTGAGTCTTCTTTATTCATACCTATAGTCCTTCGACCAAAGTTTCTTATGCCGTGTCCATCACAAATTATGACTTAGCAGCATGAGATCTGCCTGCCGACGTAACGTGGCAAAACATTCTATAAGAGTGCTCTCCCTATTGAGCTAATTGCTCAGCAATTATAGCAAATAGTCCAATTAGATACCTTTGTTATCATACTGATTAATTAAAAGCGCACTCATTCTGGCTGGGAAAGGATAAACCTTTTTAAGCATCGGGCAATAACTTTTTGCACTTTGACACTTAAAAGCATCTGATTTAAGTTGATCACAAGTCTGAGCGGATTAGCAGCCCTAAAGCCTTAAAGCGGATACAGGTTGATCAGATAGGAAGAAATAATGCGTAGCTCTAGGCTGGTACATGTGATTTCTGCTCATGCAGAGGGCGAAGTTGGGGACGTAATCGTCGGTGGAATTCCCGTACCGCCAGGAGAAAGTCTTTGGGAACAGAGTAGGTTTATTGCACACGACAAAAAGTTGCGGAATTTTGTTCTGAACGAGCCCCGCGGTGGTGTCTTTCGCCATGTAAACCTTTTGGTCCCGCCCAAACACCCAGATGCAGATGCCGCCTTCATTATAATGGAACCAGAAGATACACCGCCAATGTCTGGATCTAATTCTATCTGCGTCGCAACAGTTTTATTAGACAGTGGCATTTTTGCGATGCGCGAGCCAATTACTGAATTAACTCTGGAAGCTCCAGGTGGTCTTGTAAAAGTTCGTGCAGATTGTAAAAACGGCAAAGCCGAGCGAATTACTGTGCGCAATATTGCATCTTTTGTAGGTAAACTTGATGCAACATTGGAGGTTGAAGCTTTTGGTACAATCCAGGTCGACACCGCTTTTGGTGGTGATAGCTTTGTCATTGTTAATGCCGAGGACTTCGGATTCCAAATCGTCGAAAGTGAAGCCAGCGACATTGCCGAACTGGGGGTCAAAATCACAGCTGCGGCGACAGAACAACTTGGGTTTCACCATCCAACACTTCCTGATTGGACTCACTTTTCATTTTGCCTGTTTGCCGGGGCACTAAAGGAAAGCGAAAATGGCTTCCAAGCCAAATCAGCTGTCGCTATCCGTCCAGGAAAAGTTGACCGATCGCCAACGGGTACTGCAGTATCGGCACGGATGGCTTTGCTGCATGCGCGTGGAAGATTAGAGGTTGGTCAGACGCTGGAAGCAACGTCAATCATTGGCTCAAAATTCCTAGGCCGTATAGCGGCAACCACCCTAGTCGGACATCGCACTGCCATTATTCCAGAAATCTCAGGGCGAGGATGGATCGCCGGCACTTCTCAATTAATGCTTGATCCAGACGATCCATGGCCAGAGGGCTACCGTCTCAGCGATACGTGGGGAACTGGAGGCCAAAATACCCGCTAGTATTGAGTTTCTTAAGTGAATATCGTTGTAGTGAGGGGGCAGGCATAAATAAAGAATACTAACTTCTCTAAAAGCCATATGGTGTATATTTAATAAATATTTAAACTGCGTTTTTGCAAATTGCTTTGAAACCCATGCCGATAGGATTAATTTTCGATCAGGCCGGTAGTCCGCAACCATTTATTTAAAGTTTTATTTTTGCTTTTCTCAAACTTTATGGCTATGAGTGAATTAATAGCGTTTGGATAATATTTGAGGCTCAGTAATGTTCGGTATGGGAAAAAAGAAAAAATTTGAGCACCATCAGAAACTTTTGTTTCAATGCCATAGTTTTGCAGAATTTGTATTAGCAATTGCGCAGGAGAATGCTGATGCAGATCAAATAGAATTCTGGGACACCAAGCTGATCAAGATCGTCAAAGTACGTGATATTAGCATGAGGAAGGAAGGGATCATCGACAAGAATGATGAGGTTTTTCTAGAAACGCTTCGGGAAAAGTCCGAAGAGGCTTTTTACAAAACTGATCTAGCCAAGCAACAATCGTTTGATGATAGTTTTCAGCCGGATGAGGGCTGGGAGGACTATCTAGAGACTATAAGAAATAAAATGGATTGAGATAATTTATATCACTCCCTCTAATAAAGGCTTCTTTTTCCTGCAACATCTAGATCGGTAATGCGGTTGTTTTAAAAACCGTTCTAAGAGCAAATGAGGATTGCATTTGTGCAACCCCAGGCAGCCGCGTCAGATATCGACGATGAATTCGGGCGAAATCATCTGTGTCTTCGGCTACAACCTTCAAAATATAATCCGCCGTTCCCGCCATTAGGTGACATTCCAAGACATCTGGAATACGCGCAACCGCCTTTTCAAAATTATCCAAAACCTCGTCCGCCTGCGCAGACAGTGTAATTTCGACAAAAACCGTTGTTGGTACTCCGATTTTTCGCGGGCTAAGCAAGGCAACATACTCCTTAATGAAACCCTCTTTCTCTAATCTTTGAACTCGACGATGACAAGCTGACGCCGATAAATTGACTAAATCGGCAAGTTCAGCATTTGAAATTCTCCCCTTCCTTTGCAAGACTCTTAAAGTAGCACGATCTATATCATCAAGCTTCATTATAAAAATTTTCCATCATTTTTGAGACTGTGTTTAGAAAATAATTCGAAATTACATATTAACACAATAATTTTTTCAACACTAATTCTTAGCATAACGCTGTATCGTTTCAGTAGGTGAAAGGAAAACCAGCAATGAAAATAGGATGTAAAAAAGAAATTACCCCACAGGCATTTCGCTTAGAGCGTACGCTGAAGGAAGTTGGTGAAATCACACTAAGCGGTCAAAGTGTCTTAGGGCAAAAGATGAAGTTCTCGTTAAAGGCTTTCCGGACACCCATTCTCGTCTGGTAGTAGTAGAGTTAGCTGGTTTTCGGCAAGGTCCCACAAAGAACATAGCGTAGAATGTCCACGACCTGGTTTGGTTCTTTGACAACTGCCAATGCTGCAGCATCTACCTCTTTCAACGCGTGTTGGTGATCTGCTGAGTGCATGATTACCAGAGATTTTCCTAAAGCCGCGGCATAGCCTGCATCAAAGGCTGCATTCCACTGTTTGTATTTTTCACCAAAGCGCACTACAACTATATCAGCTTTTTCTATGCCTTTTCTGGTTCTAATGGCATTCAGTTTTGCACCTTTATTATCATGCCAAAACTTGTCTGGCTCCGCCCCCATGATCGCGACTCCACAGTCATCACTCGCGGCATGATCCGTCACGGCACTGGTAAAGACAACATTTAGATCGCGGGCACCTTCCAAAATCTTTTCGCGCCAATCGGTATGAATTTCACCAGATAAATAAACTGTTAGCATCATAAACCTTTCTGAAAAAAAATGGGCTCAAGGTCAAGCCACAACCTTACTCTCTCAATTCTCCACCTGTAGCCTTAATCACCTTGTCAATAATTTTATCGCTAACAGCTTTAATATCTTCATCTTTGAGCGTCGCCTCCCGCGGTTGCAATCGCACCGCTATAGCAAGTGACTTTTTTCCATCACCAAGCGATCCTCCAGTGAATTCGTCAAATAGCCACACATTTTTAATCAGCACTTTATCAGCACCAAAAGCTGCGTTGACAAGGGTCAAAGCGTTTACAGAGGTGCCTACCACAAAGGCAAAATCGCGTTCAACCACTTGTAAGTCACTGACATACAATGCAGGCCGTGTGGCGATAGATTTGCGCGGCACAGGGATATCTTCGGGCCAAATGGTAAATGCAACCGCGGGGCCTTTGACATCCATTTCACTGAGAACTTTGGGATGCAATTCACCAAAAACAGCTAACTTCTTTTTTGGACCAAGACAGAGTAGCCCATGGCGTCCAGGGTGCCACCACTGCGCACCGTCTCGCAACACTTGAGTTTTCTTAGGGGCCCCAATGGCTGCCAAGACTGCTTCAGCATCGGCTTTGGCATCATAAAGATCAATTGGACGGCTTTCGCCATGCACGTCTTTTGGCCCTGTACGACCAATCAACAGGCCAGCAACCTGGGAATGCTGTTCGTCAGGCTCACCACCGTGAAAAGCAGGCCCAACTTCAAAGAGGGCCATATCAACAAAGCCGCGTGCTTGATTTCGATTAGCCGCCTGCAAAAGTCCCGCTAATAGGTCTGGACGCATATGGCTCATCTCAGAGCTAATTGGATTTGCAAGCATAGTTTTATCTAGACCACCCCCAAAGAGCTGTGCAGATGCTCTATCAATAAAGGAATATGTGACGCACTCGTTATAACCCAAAGCCGCCACAGCGCGCCGGGCAATCTGCTCGCGTTTTTGCATTGCCGACAGAATTGGCTTAGGCACTCCTGCATTCATACGAGGGAGAGGGCGACCTTCTAATTTGGTAAGAGAGGCGATGCGTGCTACTTCTTCAACTAAATCCGCTTCACCCAAAACATCCGGTCGCCAACTGGGTACATGCGCCAAGTCATCTTCTAGATTAAACCCTAGTGCCATCAGAGTTTTACGCTGCACATCTGCAGGAATAGTCATGCCGACAAGCGACTGCACGCGGTCGGTATCAAGGGTGTAGCTACGCGAGTGGTCCGGTATCTCCCCAGCAACAATCACTTCGGAGGCCTCCCCACCACAAAGTTCAAGGATCATCTGTGTCGCTGCATCTATGCCGTGAGGCGTCCAATTGGGATCAATACCACGCTCGAAACGATAGCGTGCATCCGAATTAATCTTTAGGGCCCGTCCCGTGTAGGCCGTACGAATTGGGTCAAAAAAAGCCGCTTCGACAAATACATCAGTCGTCTCCTCTGTACAGCCAGATTTAATTCCTCCCATAATACCGCCAAGACTTTCTACGCCTGAGTCATCAGAAATAACCGTCATCCCCTCGGCAAGGGAATATTTCTTATCATCAAGCGCAAAAAATATTTCATCGCCTACTGCACGGTGAATGCGAAGTTTATTTCCAGCCACTTTGCCTACATCAAACACATGCAGAGGACGATTGTTATCAAACGTAAAAAAATTAGTCACATCTACCAGAGCCGAAATGGGCCGTACACCTATCGCTTTAAGCCTATCTTGAAGCCACTGCGGGCTTGGACCATTTTTGACACCTTTTATAACGCGCCCATAAAATACTGGGCATTGATCAAGTGTATCCACATCGATTCTCACAGAAACTGGACATGGGAACACAGGCTTAATGTCAAAGGTTTTTGCAGCTTTTAGAACACCAAGCCCACGCGCAGCTAAATCTCGGGCAATCCCGCGCACACCAAGGGCATCTGGGCGATTTGGCGTGATGGCAATCTCAATCGCAGTATCCACCTTGGAAGGTTCGTTTTCTGCCAACCATTCCGTAAAAAAGTCTCCCACTTTGCCAGAGGCAAGCTCAATGATACCATCATGCTCATCCGACAGATCCATCTCGCGCTCTGAACACATCATGCCAAAGCTTTCGATCCCGCGTATCTTACCAACACCTATGGTGGTATCTATTCCGGGCACATAAGTACCAGGCTTTGCGATCACCACCGTAATTCCAGCCCGCGCATTTGGCGCTCCACAAATTATCTGAGTTTTCCCCTCGTTTGTCTCCACCTGACAAACTTTTAATTTGTCCGCGTCAGGATGTTTGTTAGCTTCAAGTACTTTACCAATAGTAAAATCTTTCAATCTGTCAGCAGGATTTGAAACTTCTTCCACTTCAAGACCAAGATCGGTCAGAGCATAAAGAATTTGATCCAACGAAGCATCAGTTTCAAGATGGTCTTTCAGCCAAGCAAGAGTGAATTTCATAATCGTTCCTTCCAATGGCACCGCTCAATGGTCTGCTAGATTCTCAACAAGTTCAAAGTGTTCAAAAAGTAGCATCATTTCTGGTTCAAAGCCGCCGTTGCGTTCAAAAAACGCTTTCTGGTCTTTCCTCCAGCCGTCTAAATCCGAATTTTCGCCTGTAGCGAAAGCTATCCCTAAACTGACATCACAAATGCGAATTCTTTCTACGCTATTTGTACAAATAACCAGCGTGGAAACGTCTTGCCGATCTGTTGCAATATCGCATCGACCAACTTTGGGCATGGCATTTGGCTGATTATCATAATAAGCCAGCGCATTATATTCTGCTGTTTTATGACCTGAGTGAACCAACCTGTTCAGCCGATCACATGCCACTTTATTATCATGCAGCCTGACCGTTCCCACACAGGGGTAAGTTTCTTGCAGATCTTCCATTTCTTCGATCATCTGCTAAGGCCACCTTGCAAACTGGGCTGATCCAGACTACCAAACCCATAATGATGCAACCAGCGAAGATCACTGTCGAAAAATGCTCGCAAGTCTGGAATGCCATATTTCAACATTGCGATACGATCGATGCCCATGCCGAAGGCAAATCCTTGCCATTCGTTCGGGTCAATACCTCCCGCTTTAAGGACCTTGGGATGAACCATACCACTACCCAAGATTTCCAACCAATCATCACCTTCACCCACTTTCAACTGTCCACCGGCCCAAGAACAACGAATGTCTACTTCGGCAGAGGGCTCAGTGAATGGAAAATGTGATGCGCGGAACCTAAGCTCTACTTCATCAACTTCAAAGAATGCCTTCACAAATTCCTCCAGCGCCCACTTCAGGTTGGCCATGGAGATGTCTTTATCCACCGCCAGCCCTTCAACCTGATGAAACATTGGCGTGTGCGTCTGGTCATAATCCGCGCGATATACACCACCCGGACAGATAATGCGCAACGGTGCACCCATCTTTTCCATTGAGCGAAGCTGAACAGGAGAGGTATGCGTGCGCAATACATGTGGCGGTTGATTATCGCTCTCTGAACGATACATATAGAAAGTGTCCATTTCTGCCCTAGCCGGGTGGTGGTCAGGAATATTCAAAGCGTCAAAATTATACCAATCGCTGTCTACCTGAGGTCCTTCGGCTACAGCAAATCCCATATCAGCGAAAATGGCGGTCACTTCTTCTGTGACTTGGCTGACAGGATGAATACTTCCCTGCCCGCGTCGACGTGACGGCAGGGTAACATCAAGCCATTCATTACGAAGCCGGTCTTCCAAAGCTGCGTCTGCAAGCGAGACTTTGCGCGCTACCAAAGCTGAGTTAATTTCATTTTTTAAGGCATTAAGGGCCGGGCCTGCAATTTGTCGCTCTTCCGGGTTCATTTTTCCCAATTCGCGCATTTTTAGAGAGACTTCTCCCTTTTTTCCTACTGCAGCAAGCCGCACGTCTTCCAATGTTGCTTCATCAGCCGCGTCTGCAATGGCGGAGATATATTTATTGCGCAGCTCTTGCATGCTGACCCTCCAATTATTAAAGCTTTTGCTACCATATTAATCGAGTAGCGCAAGGCGCTTAGCGGTGTTTTATATTAGAAGATTGATTTGCGGGGCCAATCCTCAAGCATTTTGTCCAATCTGTACGTCTTCCGTCATTGTACACAACTGAGATAGTTATCTCACCATGTGTTAACTTTTCAAATGCTACAAGAAACCAATTAAACTAAACCTGATAGATTTCTTTCACGGCTGAATGAGGCGGAAATGAAGCATCTCAATCCGTTTACCAAATATAAAAACCGTCGACAGGGTCATTAGCTTTTTAGATAAAGTGTTTTAATTAGGGAAACCACATTCAAAGCCTGGCCTGTAAATTGTTTGAGTTTCTCCAACAATACAATGTCCACTTTATGTCCAAAGAACCAAAGCGTTTCAGATCTGACGGATGGCCAGTACATTTGATAACCGCCATCATCAAACGCCAGATCAACCAGACCTAAGTTTTTCCAAGAACCAAAAATTAAGGATCGCTCTAATCATCTACTTCAATGATTTTTCACTCAGTTTTTAACGTTTTAAAAATTGTATCAATATCAGCAAATAAAAGCATTGAATTTGGATATAAATAAAGCCGTCATATGCCAAGGGAGCTAGCTTGCCTTGAGACTCCCTTACCAGTTATCATTAAATATTTAGATAATGACCTATTTACTCAATGCTTTGCCATGCCTCCGGGTTTAATTGCCCTGAAATCTCTTCATTTAGATGCATCTTATAAAAGCCCGGGCTAAGTTGTACGGCCTTACCAAAATTATCCACGACTGTTAAATTTATGTTAACGCCGCCTTTGCCTGCGAAACTATCATTCCGAAAGCTTCGGGCTCGTGAACAGCTAAATCAGCTAATACTTTACGGTCGACTTCGATACCCGCACGGGTCAGTCCGTTGATAAAACGGGAATATGTTAGTCCTTCATCGTGACCGCGAACGGCAGCATTGATCCTCTGGATCCACAAAGCACGGAAATTGCGTTTGCGGTTATGACGGTCGCGGGTGGCATATTGGTTAGCTTTATCGACAGCCTGGGCAGCCACTTTAAAGGTATTCTTGCGACGTCCATAATAGCCTTTTGCCTGATCGGTAATTTTTTTGTGGCGGGCGTGGGTTACTGTACCACCTTTAACGCGTGACATATCTCAAACTCTCCCTAACGTGAATAAGGCATCATCGACTTGATAATTTTCTCATCAGGTGTCGACATGACAGTTGTTCCGCGCGCTGTGCGGATAAATTTCGCTGAGCGTTTGATCATTCCGTGGCGTTTTCCGGCCTGACCCGACTTGACACGGCCACCGGCAGTGACCTTGAACCGCTTTTTGCAGCTCGATTTCGTCTTCATCTTAGGCATTTCCGTCTCCTGTCTTTTAGATACGGTTAACCGCGACTCGGCATGCCATTTGGCCGGACGCGCAATCGAGTAGTCCGTATAAGCTCATAAAAAATTGATTACAAGCTTAAAGTGCCTATTCAGGATCTGTTGAATAGATCATCCGTTCATCGCAGGGCGCAACGCGTAGAATATTTGTCGTGCCCGGAATATTAAACGGAACTCCCGCGGTTATAACAACTTGATCGTCAGCCGCGGCATAGCCTTCGGAAAGGGTAGCCCTGACGGCCGAAACAACCGCTTCTTTGAAACGTTTTTTTGGCCCAGACATCACGCAATTTGTTCCCCAACTAAGTGCCAAGCGACGTGCTGTACCCATCAATGAGGTCATCGCTATAATTGGAACCCTAGGGCGTTCGCGCGCTGTTAAAAGGGCTGTTGTACCAGATTGTGTATAACAGCAAATGGCCTTGATCTCAGTCGTCTCAGCAATCTCGCGAGCTGCCGCAACAATTCCTTCGGCGACACTCGTGCGTTTAGCGCTGCGTGAGGCTTCTATGATTTCTGTATAGTTGGGATCATTTTCAACTTCAATTGCGACATTATCCATTGTAGTCACAGCTTCTACCGGAAAGTTGCCAGCCGCAGATTCAGCCGAAAGCATTATTGCATCCGCACCTTCATAGATAGCAGTGGCCACATCTGAAACTTCCGCTCTTGTTGGCATGGGACTTTCTATCATAGATTCAAGCATCTGTGTTGCAACAATCACAGGTTTGGCTGCGGATCTACATTTTCGCACAAGACGTTTTTGGATAGGAGGAACATTTTGCACCGGAAGTTCGACGCCTAAGTCCCCTCGGGCAACCATAATACCGTCTGACACATTTAAGATTTCATCAAATTGCTCTACAGCCGAGGGCTTTTCAATCTTGGACAATAGAGCAGCACGCCCAGCCGCAAGCTCACGCGCCTCCAACAAATCCTGAGGCCTTTGAACAAAGGAGAGCGCAAGCCAATCGACTCCAAGGTCACAGACAAACTCCAAGTCTGTTCGATCCTTGTCTGACAGGGCCGCAAGCGGCAACACGACGTCGGGTACATTCACGCCTTTGCGGTCCGAGATCACGCCTCCCGCAACAACATGGCACTGAGCAAAGTCATCTCCACAACTTTCGACACGAAGTCGAATTTTTCCATCGTCAACTAATAAATGTGCGCCAGGTGATAGCGCTACAAAAATTTCGGGATGGGGCAGTTGAACTCTCTCGGAATTTCCAGGTTTATCGTTCAAATCAAGTCGAAATGATCCATCATCGATGAGTTGCTGAGGGCCATTTTCGAATGCTCCAACGCGCAGTTTAGGCCCTTGAAGATCAGCCAAAATACCAATCGGACTGTTGAGGTCTTTTTCAACTTGCCTGATATGCTTATGACGCTCGGCAATGTCTGCATGTTCGCCGTGGCTCATATTTAGTCTAAATACATCTGCTCCAGCTTCGTGTAACGTTCGTATGACATCGTACGACGAGGACGCTGGACCCAAGGTTGCTACGATTTTGACATTGCGATGTCGTCTCATGATGGCTCCTAAGTATGGACGCGTGACTGATACCGTGTAACCCATTGCTTTCGCATATTGGCCGCATAAACGATTTTGGATGCCATATCAATTAAGATGAAATATGCATGATTTCTTTCATTGCAAATACCGCAGGCAACAAATCTTTATGATTAGTTAAATTTCGCATCTTTGATTTACGTTAGCGCTATCACTAGCCATTATAAAATTTTTGAGCAAGGCCCCTGCGCATAATTATGATCAAATTGCACACAAAACTTGTGCAATACAGATATTTATTTATGTCTGTCTAAAATAACATCATTTAAGGAGAGTTTTATGGACGACCAAATTCAAATAGAACTGGAAGCCACTGCATTTCGCACTTTGCGAGATCATTTGATGGACAAGCGTACTGATGTTCAAAACATAGACTTGATGAATATGGCCGGCTTTTGCCGCAACTGTCTGTCGCGCTGGTATCAAGAAGCCGCCAATAAAAAAGGCATCGAAATGACCAAAGATGAAGCACGAGAAATATTTTACGGCATGACAATGGACGAATGGAAGGCCAATTATCAAACCCCAGTAAGTGACGCCAAGCAGCAAGACTTTAAAAAATCTTTTAAAGAAAATTTTAACACCAACCACGAAAATAGGTAAATATCTTGGTGAGACCCAAACAGCATGCGCGGGCGAACTATCAGGGCTTGGCTTTAATCACCTGAAGAAGCGGCATCATACAAGACATATCCGGACCATGGGCTTGTCCTGTCAGGGCCAATCTAAGAGGCATGAATAGCCCCTTACCCTTGCGCCCTGTCGTAGCTTTAACGGCGGAAGTCCAACTTGACCAAGTATCAATGTTGTGAGGCCCTTCAGGTAAGAGAGCCATTGCTTGAGATACAAAATCTCTATCCTCCTGTGAAATGACTGGTTCAGCACCTTTTGAACAAAGCGTCCACCACCCTGCAAGATCGTTCAAAGTCGAGATGTTATCTCTGACCACTGTCCAAAACCCTTCTGCCAAATCCTCTGGAACACCAATGTCGCGCAAATCATCAGCCACGTCTGAAACCGACAGGCTTTGCAGATGGCGCGATGTTAGGGGAAAAAGATCCTCAACGTCAAATTTAGTTGGAGACGACCCAAATTGCGACAGGTCAAAACCACCATAGACAGCGTCAATATCAGATTGCAATTCTACAGGCTGGCTGGATCCCAAACGGGCCATTAGACTAATCAAAGCCTCTGGAGCAATACCTTTGGCTCGCATCTCCCGAAGAGCCAGAGTACCCAGACGCTTTGAAAGGCCCTCCCCCTGTGGGCCGGTCAAAAGGGAATGATGAGCAAACTCAGGAACTGAGCTAGCCAATGCGCGCATCATTTGAATTTGCGTTGCAGTGTTGGTGACGTGATCTGATCCACGCACAACATCAGTAACTCCCATTTCGGTGTCGTCTACGACCGAAGCCAATGTATAAAGATACTGCCCATCCCCTCGAATCAGAACAGGGTCAGATACGCTTGACGCATCGATTGAAATGTTGCCAAGAATACCATCTTTCCATTCAATACGCTCATGCTCAAGCTTAAACCGCCAATGCCCTTGCCCGCGCTCTGCCCTCAAGGCATCTTTTTCTTCATCACTTAAAGTTAACGCAGCTCTGTCATAAACAGGTGGCTTACCCATATTCAGCTGTTTTTTGCGCTTTAAATCTAGTTCGGTTGGTGTCTCGAAACACTCATATAAAAGACCCATTTTGCGTAGGTTATCAGCCGCTGCATCATAAAGTGCCAAACGATCAGATTGCCGCACAATCTTATCCCAATTTAACCCAAGCCAAGTTAGGTCTTCCTTAATTGCATCAATGTACTCTTCTTTTGAGCGTTCCAGATCTGTGTCATCAATGCGCAGAATAAACGTGCCACCTTGTTTACGCGTCAAAAGATAGTTCATCAGCGCAGGGCGCATGTTTCCAACATGCAAATATCCAGTCGGTGACGGAGCGAAGCGGGTAATTGTCATAAATGCTCTCCTGTTGGCGCTCCATTTTTCATACACACACTCGTTTGTCCAGCCACCTAAACCCTGCCTTCCAAAGACTCGGCGCATGATACGGGTCTTTCAGAGCAGAACTTCCAACCTTTATCTTCATAAAGATTCTTATCGCACACTTGTTTACGTGCCCGAAAAAACCTGTTCTACATCAAGCGCTGTAGATTAGGGGCACATCATGTCAAAACCAATAATTGTGATTGGAGCAGGCATCTGTGGAATGTCTACAGCCCTTTGGCTACGCCGGTTTGGGCACAATGTGATTTTGATGGATAAGGCCAAGCCAGGAATGGGTGCATCTTATGGCAACGCCGGTTTGCTTGCCCAATGGGCGATTGTGCCAATAACAGAACCTTCCCTTTGGAAACAAATCCCAAAACACCTAATCGATCCAATGAGCCCCTTGTTTGTAAAATGGCGTTATCTGCCAACACTTCTGCCTTGGCTGGTAGAATTCTTAAGAAACGCTAATGCCAATAAGGCCCTTAAGACAAAGGATGCTCTGGTGCCGTTGCTTACAGATTCAGTTTTACAGCACAAAGTTCTAACAGAAGGAACATCAGCTCAAAGTTGGATTGCGGACAGTAAATTTTCCTATGCTTATCGCGACAAAACCAGCTTTGAAAAAGACACCTTCAGTTGGGCCTGTAAAAAAGAGGCAGGCATGGTTCCAGATGTTATTACAGGATTGGACGTCCAAGACGTTGAGCCAATCTGCGGACCGGCTATAAAATGCCTCGCGGTTCTAAGTGGTCAGGGTCACGTTCTGAGCCCACACATCTATGTGAGCAAGCTTGCAGAGGTCTTTCAGAATTTAGGCGGAACATTTATCCAAACAGATGTACAGGACTTTGAAAAAAACATGGATAAAATTAGTGCCGTTTTGACAGACCAAGGGCGGTTTGCATGTGACAAGATAGTTGTAACGGCGGGCATCTGGTCAAAACCTCTTATGGGCAAACTTGGCCTTAATGTTCCATTGGAAACTGAACGGGGCTACCATGTCGTTTACAAAAACCCATCTCAAACGCCGGAAAATCCAATGATGATAACAACAGGGAAGTTTGCTGTCACGCCTATGACCGATGGGTTACGCTGCGCGGGAACAGTCGAATTGGGCGGTATCACTCTTGGACCAAGCGAAGCCCCTATCAAAATGTTGCGGCGTCGCGTCGCTGAGGTATTTCCGAATATGACCTATGAATGTACAGAGGAATGGATGGGATTTCGTCCTTCAACTCCTGACAGCCTTCCGCTCATTGGAGAATTAGATCACAGTGGTATTTTCACAGCCTTTGGCCATCAGCATGTTGGTATGACAGCAGGTCCAAAAACAGGACGGCTGATCGCGGATATGATCGACAAGCGGACCCCCAATATTGATATGTCGCCCTACGATCCAGTCCGTTATGCCAGTCGCTAAAGTTTTTATAGAAGCGACTATTCACCAAATACTACTTTAAACCGGCCATCAATCGTATTTGCGCTGATCTTCAATAACGAGGCCATCACGCGGAAGGCCTCCAGGCTCAATAATCTCGATATCCCCTTTAAGCTTGAGGTGTACCTTCACCAGATTTTCGAAGCTATCTGATTCTCCTGCTGAAGTTTCTATCTGAACTTTCATAGCGTCCATTTCACCCTGACGCGTTGTGACAACGCGTACGCGCTCAATCAACTCATGTGATGCAACCAGCGCGGCTACTTGCTCAGGTCTGACAAACATACCTTTGATTTTTGTCGTCTGATCCGCCCGACCCATCCAACCTTTGATGCGCATATTGGTACGACCACAAGGGCTTTGCCCAGGCAAAACAGCGCTTAGATCGCCAGTAGCAAAACGGATTAGTGGGTAATCTGGGTTTAATGTGGTAACTACCACTTCTCCCAATTCGCCCTCAGCCACAGGATTTCCAGTTCCCGGCGTCACAATTTCAACAATAACCCCTTCATCTACAATCATGCCTTCCATCGCTTCAGACTCATAAGCAATATTACCAAGATCTGCCGTTGCATAACTTTGCAGACAAATCACACCACGATCGGCATATTCCTGTCTAAGTGACGGAAACAGCGCCCCTCCACCAACGGCAGCTTTTGTAATCGACAGACGCTCCCCCATCCTATCCGCCATATCCATAATAATTTTGAGATAATCGGGTGTGCCAGCATAAGCCGTTGTTTCGATATCGACTGCCGCCCTAACCTGTAATTCCGTCTGACCAACGCCCGCAGGCAGAACGGCAGCCCCGACTGCACGCGCACCACTTTCAAAGATCACACCAGCCGGCGTAAGATGATAACCAAAGCAATTTTGGACAATATCGCCCTTACCAATACCAACTGCATGTAAGAAACGACCCATCCTCCACCAGTCTAGCTCGCTTCCACCGGGTTCATAAATTGGACCTGGTGATTGGAAAATATGAGAAAATTGCGAAAGTGGGCGAGCGTTAAAGCCTCCTAGTGCCTGCCCAGGTTTTTGCGCACTGGCGAGATCAGATTTACGCAACACAGGCAATGTTAGCAAATCTTTAAAAGTTTGAATAGAGTCAGGATCTACATCAGTAAATCTTTCAGAATAGCCAACGAGTGATTTTGCTTTTACTATTTGCTGAGATAAAGCAATCAAAATAGCAGATTCGCGTTCGTCCGACCCTCTTATTTCTAAGGCATCAAAAAAACTCATCATTTATTCCTTTATCTTGCGCAAGCACAAAACCGACTTTATCCGCCAAAACATTCCAGGCCAGCAGCAGCCTTAGTTCAACCAACGTTTTCGTCTGCGATAACTACGCACCTCACGGAATGATTTTCTGCCTTCATCGGACATTCCGAGGTAGAATTCCTTAACATCCGGATTCTCGCGTAGTTCTGCTGCAGGGCCATCCATAACGACGCGACCCGATTCCAGAATATAACCATAGTGTGCATAACGCAGCGCTACATTTGTATTTTGTTCCGCCAAGAGGAATGTAACACCTTCCTTTTCATTTAAATCGCGCACAATTTGAAAAATTTCTTCAACGAGCTGTGGCGCGAGCCCCATTGACGGCTCGTCAAGTAAAACAGTCTCGGGTTTTGACATCAACGCTCGCCCAATGGCAACCATCTGTTGCTCGCCGCCAGATGTATAACCAGCAAGCGATTTGCGACGTTCCTTCAGCCTCGGGAAGTAGCTATAGACCAGTTCTAAATTTTGATTTATTTCCGCACGTCCAATTTTGCGGGTGTAAGCGCCCGTTAACAAGTTTTCCTCAACAGTAAGATGCCCAAAGCAATGCCGCCCTTCCATAACTTGTATAACGCCGCGTCTAACTAAATCTGCCGGTGACAGACCAACTACTCGGTCTCCACGATATTTAACATGACCTTTAGTAACTTCGCCACGTTCAGACAGCAAGAGGTTCGATATTGACTTCAGAGTCGTTGATTTACCCGCTCCATTACCACCCAATAGAGCGGTAATACCACCTTTGGGGACCTTTAGACTCACCCCTTTCAAAACCAAGATCACATGATTGTATATCACCTCTACATTGCTGACCTCCAGAAGCGTCTCGTCAGTATTAGTACCGTGCAACATATCTATGTTCGTCCTTACCAAGTCGTAAAGGGATGGCCCAATCGGGCCACCCCTACTTCAATTCCGATTATCACTTACAAACTTGGCCCTTCCATTCAGGCTTATCTGCCTTGTAAGCTTCAGCTGCCGCAGCCAATAGAGGTTGCACAACATCAGTCATAGGAGGAATCGGATCAGTGATTTTCTCCCAGTCAGAACCGTTCCACTGCTGCAGAAAGACTCCACCAGCACCCTCATGATCTTTGCAATCACCCTTCACATCGCCAGTAAACCCAGGAAGCCCAATTTCCGCAAGTCTTGCTTGATCCAACACGAAGTTTTCAAGTCCCAACCTCATGTCTTCACCTGTAATTACAGTCTTTCCAGTTATTTTCTGTGCTGCACGAATTGCTTCTGATACAAGAACCGCGTTGTAAAGGCCGCGGTTATAAAGCACATGGCCTACAGTAGATGGATCAGCTTGAGAGTTTCCAGCATCAACGACATACTTCATTACATCTTGAAGTGCTGGAAAATCCGTCCCAATACCGGAAAAGTTGGCACCAATGTAGCCTTTGCCTGCTTCACCAACGGGAACCAAGTCTGCATGCGCTGCTGACCACCAGTTCCCGATGAAGCGATCCAATGGAAAGCGCGTCTTTGCCGCTTCTTTTACAGCCGTAGCATTCATCGCCCCCCAGCCCCACATAATCATCCAATCAGGACGTTCTTTACGAACATTTAGCCACTGAGCGGACTGTGCCTGCATTTCCTTACCTGCAACAGGGAACATAGCAAGTTCAAACCCCATTTCAGGAGCAACCTTCTCCAAAAGTGGGATAGGTTCACGTCCGTACCCAACGTCTAGATAGATAAAACCAATTTTCTTACCTTTCAATCCACCATTGCTATCTATGTATTTGAGGATTGAAGACATTTGAGACCAATAAGAAGTTGGATAGGCAAATGTCCAAGGAAAAGTTTCCCCCATAGCCGCCGCCGACAGGCCGTAGCCCATTTGCAAAACTGGTATTTTATCCACTGGCGATTTTGGTATAAGCTGAAGAGTAATACCAGTTGAAAGAGGATTATATACGAGGGCACCTTTGCCTTTAGTCGCCTCGTAACATTCAACACCTTTCTGAGCGTTATAAGCAGTCTCGCACTCTTCCATAACGATTTTTGCTCCACCAACTCCGCCATCACGCGCATTAAGCATTGCCAGATAATCGTGAAATCCGTTGGCAAATGGCGTTCCGTTCCCGCCAAATGGTCCCGTACGATAAGACAGCATTGGTATAAATAGTTCATCTTCCGCATGAACCACAGTAAAAGACGCTCCAAGAGCAATTGCTGCACTCAAAGCACCCGTGATTAGTTTTTTAAACATATTTCACTCTCCCATTAACAGTGTGGCGTTTTAAGACCACAGCCAAGTTTGGAACCGTATAATTTTGCCATTGGTCCGGCTCCGTGAAGCCAACAGCTTTTATAAACCTTTTCAGTGTGCAAAAGGCCATATACGAAGTTTTTGTTTTCCGAGTTGCCACAACCTTGCAAGTCCGTGAGGTTCCTTGATCAATATAAAAACTATTAACATGCCTATCGCAACAAGAGATACATTCTCCATTATTATCGAATCAATATCAAAAACTCGTTTTCCAAGCTCTTTCAAAAGAATTGGAAAAGTCCAAATGAAAGCTGCACCCATATATGAACCTGTAATTGAGCCAAGGCCTCCAAAGATAACCATAAAAAGATAAAGGAACGAGTGATTCACATCAAAGCTTTCAACCTCGGCTGCACCGAGCCAAAGAAAGACCATAAGCGCTCCAGATACTCCACAATAATAAGAGGATACTGCGAAAGCCGACAACTTAGCCCTTAAGGGTCGTACTCCAATTAGTTCAGCGGCTATATCCATGTCACGTATCATCATCCAACTTCGCCCTATCCGACCTCGCACAAGGTTTCCCGCGATAATTGTGAGAAAGATAAGTATGCCTAAAACTACGAGATAGCGAGTTGCTGGAGAAGCGGCAGCACCTGTAACCACAATCCCAAAGACTTCTCGCTGAGGGACTTCTATTGCCCCAGATGGATTGTAATTGTATAGCCACTCTACCCGAATGAAGCACCACTCTAGGAAGAACTGTGCAGCAAGTGTTGCCACAACTAGATAAAACCCTTTAATTCTGAGGCTTGGTAGTCCGAAGAGTGCTCCAACTGCGGCAGAAACAAAGCCACTAGCTAAAATAATTAAGATGATGTTTACGTCCGGGAAATACGTGGTCAATTTGTAACATGCATACGCGCCAACGCCCATAAAAGCTCCCGTACCCAAACTGATCTGACCTGTATAACCTACTAAAATATTCAGCCCTAAAGCAGTAATTGTAAAAATCAGAACTGGGATCATTATTGCATTCATAGCGAATGTATATTCCAACCCAGGCAATCCAAAGAAGGGCACGTAGAAAACAGCTAGCAAAAGCCATATTGCAATACCCACTTTATCTTCGCGCAGAGGTAAAGCTTGCAGATATTCCGCATAAGAGGTCTTAAATTGACCAGCTTCTCTATAAAACATTTGCTAAACCCTTTCGATAATTTTCTCGCCGAATAGGCCCTGTGGCCTAAACAGGAGGAAAACGAGTGCTATAACATAAGCGAACCAGCCCTCTACACCAGAACCTAATAATGGGCCCCAGTAGATTTCAAATAGCTTCTCGCCTACTCCAATAATGAGACCACCAACGATCGCGCCGGGTACGGATGTAAATCCACCCAAAACTAGCACTGGCAAAGCTTTAAGCGCAATAATCTGCAGAGAAAAGCTGACGTCTGATCTCGCTCCCCACATAATACCCGCGACAAGGGCGACAATCCCCGCCGCAAACCATGTAATAACCCAAATTTGGTTAAGCGAAATTCCGACGGATAGCGAAGCTTGGTGATCATCAGCGACTGCCCTAAGTGCTCGCCCTACCTTGGTTTTAGAGAAAAATAAAGCTAGGCTCACAATGAGCAGCGCAGCTATAACTGCTGCTGCTATATCGATGTGTTGAAAAATCACTAAGCCGCCGCCAGGCTCCCACACAGACGAACCTGTAGGTATAAGCAATTCAGTGGTAATCATAGATTTGGTTTCAGAACCGAAAATCCATTGCCCCCCGCCTATTAAAATATTTGTCAATCCTATAGTCGCCATGAACAAAATTATATCAGGCTGATTCACCAAATTACGCAAAACCAAACGCTCGATGCCAAAAGCAAGTCCATACATCACAACAATTGTCATGAGCAATGCTACAAAAGCTGGAACGCCTAGAGCATGCAAACCCACCAGTGTTAGACCCGAGAAAACAACCATAATTCCTTGCGCAAAGTTAAAAATACCTGAAGCTTTAAAAATAAGTACAAATCCCAAAGCAATCAGTGCATAGAGGATGCCTGAAACAAAGCCCTCCCAGATTACCTGTATAAAGAAATCAGGCATTTGCCACATCTGGACGAACGGGTCTCCCAAAATGCTATAAATCAGTCCATCCATTAGTGCTCTACTCCTAGGTAAGCATCAATTACTGCTTGATTTTTTTGAACTTCATCTGGCGTTCCGTCAGCAAGCATTTTCCCGTAATCTAAAACTACAACGCGATCTGCCAAGTCCATTACTACGCTCATATCGTGTTCAATTAACGCAATGGTAGTCCCATACTGGTCATTTACATCAAGGATGAATCGGGACATATCCTCTTTCTCTTCGACGTTCATTCCGGCCATTGGTTCATCGAGCAATAAAAGTTTGGGCTCCATAGCCAGCGCTCGGGCAAGCTCGACTCGCTTTTGCAAACCATAAGGCAAGCTGCCCACGGGAGAGTTTCGGATAGCCTGAATTTCTAGGAAATCTATAATCTCTTCACAGCGACGCCGATGGACCACTTCCTCATCCAAGGCCGGCCCAATCCGTAAAAGTTGCCAGAGAAAATTTTTCTTCAGCATCAATTGGCGCCCCGTCATGACATTTTCAACCGTAGTCATACCCTTGAAAAGCGCTATGTTCTGGAAGGTTCTGGCAATGCCTTGCTCTGCAATTTCATAGGGGCGTAGTGATGGACGCTTTTTACCTCTAAACCAAATTTCTCCCTCTTGAGGGTGATAAAAACCATTGATTACATTCAGCATTGACGATTTGCCCGCTCCATTGGGTCCAATGATAGCACGGATCTCACCTTCACGAATGTCAAAAGAAGCATTAGTTATAGCAACAACACCTCCAAACCGAAGTGTTATATTCCTCATTTCCATAATAACACTACCAATATGACGGCCGTCTTCCGTCACAAAGCTTTCTTTCGTATCTTTCACCTGATCATCCCCTTATTCTGCTGCAACCGCACTAGGGGTCTGTATGAACGCAGCGTCGCGAATTTCCAACGTAGCAGAAATTTTTCCCTTCCGACCATCTTCATATGTAACTTCTGTTTCAGTGTATACATCAGTTGAACCGTCATAAAGAGCAGCTACCAAATCATCAAATTTTTCGCCGATTATTTTACGGCGTACTTTTCGGGTTCTAGTCATTTCTCCATCATCTGCATCAAGTTCTTTGTGCAGCACAATAAATCTATGAATTTGGCAACCTGCTAGCATAGCGTCCTCAGAAATTGAATGATTTACAGTTTCAACATGATTTTGAACCATATCCAAAACTTTCGGATGCCCAGATAATTCTTGGTAACTTGAGTAAGCAATATTATTTCTCTCTGCCCAATTGCCGACTGCATTTAGATCTATATTTATAAATGCCACACAATGCTCTTGATTTGCACCAAACAAGACCGCTTCTAAAATATTTGGAAAAAACTTAAGTTTGTTTTCAACATATTTTGGAGCAAACATCGCGCCGCTGGATAGCTTTCCCACGTCTTTAGCTCTGTCAATTATGCGTAAATGCCCAGTATCATCTTCAATAAAGCCAGCGTCACCGGTAGCAACCCACCCATCAGCATCTTTTGCCTCTAATGTGCTTTTCGGGTTTTTGTAATACTCTACAAAAGCTCCCGGTGAACGATAATAAACCTCACCATTATCGCCGATTTTAATTTCAACATCTGGTGCCGGCACCCCAACCGTATCAGATCGGACTTCCCCATCTGGCTGCACAGTAACGAAGACCGAAGCCTCCGTCTGACCGTAAAGTTGCTTCAAGTTTATTCCAAGAGAACGAAAGAAATCAAAAATTTCAGGACCGATGGCTTCTCCAGCGGTGTAACCCACCCGCACACGACTAAGACCAAGTGCATTTTTCAAAGGAGCGTATATCAAAAACTCGCCTAAACCATATTTCAAACGGGCCCACGCTCCTACTGATTTACCGTCCAATATTGCCGAACCTACCATAGTGGCATGTCCCATAAAATAGTTGTACAGCCATTTTTTGAGTCTGCCTGTGTCTTCAATCCGCAACACAACTGATGTGAGCATACTTTCATAAATTCTCGGTGGCGCAAAGTAATACGATGGTCCAATTTCTCTTAAATCTGCCAAAACAGTTTCTCTGCTTTCAGGACAGTTTATGCGCAAACCACCAACAACCGATTGACCAAAAGAGAAAATGAAATCACCAACCCAGGCCAAGGGTAAATAAGATAAAATTTCATCAGATGAGTTTAAGTTGTCAAAACTACATGAATTTATAGACGAAATAATAATGTTGCGGTTACTCAGGACCACACCTTTCGGTTTGCCTGTCGTCCCTGAAGTGTAGAGCATCACGCAAACAGAATCATAGTTCAGCCTATCAATACGGCTTTCCAGTTCTTGCCTAGTCTTTTGCGAAGCGGATCGCCCGGCATCCTGAAGCACCCCGTAAGCATGTAATTTGCTATGGTCATATTTTCGCATACCACCACCGTCCACATAAATCATGTGCTCTAGGTTTGGTAAACTCGTTTTAATTTCCAGCACTTTGTCGACTTGCTCTTGATCATCAGCGACAACAAAACGCGCACCACAATGCTCAAGAACATACTTCATTTCCTCTGCAACAGCGTCTTGATAGAGAGGAACGGGAACGGCTCCAACCATTTGTACAGCCATCATTGCCCAATACAAGTGAGGCCGATTTCTACCAATGACGGCGACATAATCACCCTCTTTGGCGTCTAGACTTAATAGCCCGAGAGCTAGTTCGGTAACGTGTACATCTACCTCAGCCCAAGTCCAAGTTTGCCATACTCCAAACTCTTTTTCGCGAAATGCTGGTTGTTCACTCAGCTTTTTCGCATTTCTACGTATATACAACGGAATAGACTCTATAATGCTGTCCATATCAACAGACGGTAACAACGAACCAACCCTCCCACACGCTTTAACACTTTGCACATTCTGTGCTTTTTATTAAGAGTTAAAAATCGACACAATATAATGCTTTTTACATATATCTTACTCAGCTGCAACAGTCGGCTCATGCGACCAAATTTCCTATTGTTTTGAACGAAAAATTAAGGCCGGCGACTACGCACAATAGTTTGCAATACCGCAGGCGAAACCGGTTTAGCTGAGCCACTAAAACCTCGTTTAAAATGAACATTTACTGTTAGGCAGAGTTTAAACCAAACCCAGCATATGTATTGTAAAAATCAGTCATGCCCAAAATTGCAATTTTCTATCTGAAAGTTCCAAAGTTGTAATTTGCTCATGCACCAAGTGAAAATGAACACACTCAATGCACTTACAAAGTAATAAGTGTAATTAGACAAGCGATTGAAATGCTTATTAGGCAGAATTTTATGATCTGCAATTAGCATAGTTTAATTTTGACACTCATTCAGTTTAAATTTTATAACTAAGATGATGAAACTAAAAGTCGCGAGTGCCGCATCACTTGTCCTGTAGATGAGACAAATTTTACCTTTTTTCAAAATACTCAAAAACAGTTCTAAATTAAAAAATTGCCACACATATCATCGATCTCACATTGACCCCTGTGTTTTAATAGAGCTTCGGAGGCTTATCGATTTCATCTTGAGGCATTTCAGCGACAACAGGTCTGGTGGCCATCAGCTCAGGCAATTCTATCCTAAGTCCCTGCCGAGAAATAGTTTTGAGACTTTTATCAGTGCTGGGCAGAAATGCGACATCAATTTGTAAATTGTCCTCTGCTGAAAATGTAACTGCCTCATGCGCTGCTTTTGCCAAAGCGCTTTCAGACCCCGGGTGAGCATCAATCACAGCTAAAAACAGACCCTTACTACCATCATCGTATTCTACACGGCTCAACCAAGCTTCTTTGGCAAGACCCGTTATCGTTTTTAACTTTTGATCCAAGGCCTGCAATAAGTCTGCAGACAGATCGGATGGTGGAAAAAATGCAACCGGCTTTGCCTGAAGTTCATCCGGTTGCTGTCTGATCAGATTATCGAGCCACTCCACGCCCTCTGCGGGCAACAAAAAGGAAGAGGGTGCTACATCGAGGTTCAATGCAATGCCAATATTTTGTCCGGTCAACATGTTTGCAATCAAACGCCCCGAGATAGCTGCAAAAGGAGACACTTGACCAGAAAACTCTGAAAGCCGTTCTTCGCTATCAAACACCAATGCAAATTGCGCTTCTTCACAAGACAGCAACTCTGGTGACAGAGTTTCATTCTTGGCCTCTTCGGTCAAAAGAATAAATAGTTCACAATCCGCCAATCGCTCAAAAAACCGCAATCTTAATTGTGTATTATCCGGTTTTCCCTCCATGAGCTCGTGGGCTCGATCCAATGGCGTCGATGGCTTCAAAAAAGTGCCTCCTGCACTTTTTGGCGCAAGACCTGAAGCACCTCAGCCTCAAACCACTTATTTTTTTTTAGCCAAGCATTATTCCGCCAACTCGGATGTGGCAAGGGTATGATCTGAGGTAAATAGATTTGCCAATCGCCAACAACAGCTTGCACGCTTAATTTAGTTTTTAAATGCCATTTTTGTGCATAGCCACCAACTAGTATGGTCAAGACAATATTTGGAAATTGCGACAGCATAGCCGAACGCCACGTAATTGCGCAAACCGGTGGTGGCGGTAAATCTGCGCCTTTTGAGTCATAGCCCGGAAAACAAAAGGACATCGGCAATATGGCAATACGCCCAGCATCATAGAAAATATCTTCTCCAATGCCCATCCACGCCCTAAGCCTGTCACCTGAGGGATCTGTAAAAGGCTGTCCACTTTCATGCACTCTTAAGCCAGGGGCCTGACCTGCAATCAAAATGCGAGCTGAGCCCTCTCCTTGAAATACCGGCCTTGGACTATGAGACGTCACCGTCGCACCAAACCGTGACGCGCACAATGTACAAGCTTTTAAATCTAAAAAATTAAAAGAGACTAATTGGTTTTGCATACGAGTAAACTAAGCAGCAACTCCAAAATAACAATCAATACTTTGAGTTTCAGCTAAATATTTAATGACCAATCTATGACGATATAACTTACCATTTTTTACTTTACTGCTATTGGATCAGACTAGAAATCGACCGTCATGAAAAATCTGGTTCGTGTAGGCTACGAGTTGCTTAGCAACAGATGGCTTGGAGGTGATGGAATTGGGACTATTTTAGGTGGCCCCAATCGTCGGCACTTTGGCGCAACTCAACGGACACCCTCGCAGCTTTCTTGTGGGTAAGCAACAAAAACAAATAATAAATCTTCAAACTGGCATTAGTTTTGTTACCTGAAGTGCAGTAGGCTGAATTTCAGCGGTCATCAATATTTAGGCACCTGTCAAACCGCAGACCTTTTTTCTAAATCTTTACTATGGCATTGTAGACTATTTGATCGCAGGCATGGACCGACAGAATGTTGCATAAATATAATGCTGTAAATTGGCTAATATGGCCTCTTCAAATACTTCCTTACGCCCAGCTTGGCCTTCTTTTCTCGAGAAATGCATCTATACCTTCGCAGGCTTCATCACCCTCCCAAGTATCAGCGAGACATTTGATCGTATCTTCAATCACATCGTCGTCAATACTTGGCCCAAGCGAGCGAGCCAACGCTTTCGACATAGCAACCGCTTGTGGCGCTGTTCTGAGATAGGGAGCAATTTCAGCTTCGATACGGGCGTCCATTTCTTGCGACGGTACATAGTCGGAGATAATTTCAAGCTCTTTGGCCTCTTTGGCGGTAAATATGCGTGCCGACATAAATACTCGACGCGCTTTTCCCTCGCCCATACGGGCAATAACGTAAGGGCTGATCGTCGCGGGTATTAAGCCAAGCCGTGTCTCAGTCAACCCAAATTTAGTTCCTGTTTCCGCAATCACGACGTCACAGACGCATACCATTCCGATGCCTCCCCCAAAGGCGCCACCGTGAACAGCTCCGATTACGGGAATTGGCATTTCATTGATTTTGCGCAGCATGTAAGCGAGCCTACGTGCTTCAGCAATGCGCCCATCTCTGTCCGACTCAATCTGTAGCTTCATCCATCCAAGATCGCCACCGGCACAAAATATATCACCTGCACCACGCAAAACCATGACACGACTTTTTGTCTCTGAAACGACGAAACTCGCAACCTGTGTTAAGTCTGCAATCATTTCTGCTGAAAGCGCATTTTTCTTTTCGGGAAGATTGAGCGTCACAGTCAGCACGCCACGCATATCTATATCCAATTTCAGAGTTTCAAAATAATTCATTAGTTTGCACCAAGCTCTGAGCAAATATCGCAACTTGAGAAAGTTTCTCCAAATTCAAGCCCGTCTCATATCCCATATTTTCAACCATATCCACGACAGCTTCAGTGGCCACATTCCCTGTTGCCCCGGGCGCATAAGGGCACCCGCCCAAACCACCAACTGAGGCATCAAAGACCCTCAGCCCCTTTTCGAGAGAAACTGCGATATTTTCCAGCGCTCGACCATTTGTGTCGTGAAAGTGTCCTGCCAATCTGTCGGCTGGCAATTCGTTCAAAACTGCATCCAACATTTTTGCAACTTGATCCGGAGTGCCCGAACCAATTGTATCAGCCAGACTGATTTCATAGCACCCCATATTTGTAAGAGCTTTAGCAACCCGTACAACAGAGGCTGGGTCAACCTCCCCATCATAAGGGCAGTCAGTGACACAAGATACACAACCGCGTACCAGTATGCCATGCTCTCTAGCGGCCTTTAAGACGGGCGCAAAACGAGCTAGACTTGCTTCGATCGAACAATTGATATTGGCTTGACTAAACCCCTCAGTCGCTGCAGCAAAAATAGCAACTTCTGTTGCCTGAGCAGACAATGCTCTATTGAAGCCTTTTATATTCGGCGTCAAAGCCGCATATGTAACATCCTTGTTACGATCAATTCCCTCCAGAACTTCGGCCGCATCAGACATTTGTGGCACCCATTTGGGACTGACGAAGCTGGTCACTTCAACTTTGGTAAAGCCACAGTCCGTTATTGCATCAACAAGCCTAATCTTATCTTGAGTTGCAATCAGCTTTTTTTCATTCTGTAGACCGTCTCTCGGGCCCATTTCATAAATCGTAACATCTTCTTCCATCTCGTCACAGCCCAATCTTGAGTCGCCATAGTTTACCGAATAATAGACACGCCAGTTCATTGAACAAGCTTAATCTAAAAAAGTTAATTTTTGCCTAAGCTCTACTAGATTAGTAGTCAGTGATATTATAAACCCAACTAAGATGAATTTTTAAAAGGTAAATTAGAGTGCTGGAAAAATCGCAAGAACTGCTCGAAAAAATACGTCACAAATTCGCGCATGTTGACAGCTGCCCCTTCGAAGGTAAAAGAATATTTTTTGAAAATGCAGGCGGTGCATTGACGTTGAAGTCAGTCGTTGATACGTCCGCCAGATTTGCAGCCATTCCAGATAATCAGGGGCGTGACAATCCAGCCAGCCATGCTTTGGTCGCAATCATAAACAAGTCCAAAGCCGATATGCGGGTTCTTTTTAATGCAACGCAAGGCCAATTCTTTGTTGGCGAAAGTGGGACAGAACTGTTATTTCGTCTAATCCGCAATGCGATCATCGGAGCACCAAGTGGAGGCCATGTTCTTGGCAGCACCCTCGAGCACCCTGCCTCACGCAGTGCAGCACGCCAATGGGCAGATTTTGCAAGCCGCCCCTATGTCAATGTACTCCACAACTCAGAGACTGGATCGGTAGACGATGTCGATTATGCCGCTTTAGTCACGCCTGAAACGCGGGTGGCAACGATTCTGCATACATCTCCTGTAACTGGGATGGGGGTTGAATTAGCTGCAATTTCAAAGGCGATTAGGTCAGTAGCTCCAGATTGCTTCATCATTGTGGATGGCATTCAGCATGCCGCGCATGGCTTACTCGATGTAGAAAGTTATGGAGTCGATGGTTATGTGATCTCACCTTACAAAATGTTCTCACGCCATGGATATGGGGTAGCTTGGGTCTCGGACCGTCTAACAGACCTCCCACATGAGATGCTGCGCGATGGCCCTGCTGACACTTGGGAGCTCGGAACCCGCGATACAGGGGCTTATGCTACAATGTCAGATGTCGTTGATTACCTCGATTGGCTTGGAAGCGAAGTCTCAGGCAGTGATGATAAACGCGCGCGTATTGTCGCAGCAGGACAGGCTATTAAAGCCCATGAGAAAATATTGACCGATGCGATGCTTTACGGCAAGGATAACCTCAAAGGTGTTAGTGAATTGGACGGAATTGAGATTGTTGGTGGTATAGATAATCACAGACGCGAAGGTCTTATCTCGCTCAGACTAAAAGATATGGCATCAGCAGACCTCGTCACAGCGCTTCGCAATCACAATATTCGAGCACATGTGAGAAAAGATGATCATTATTCTGGAAATATTTTAACACCGATGGGATGGTCCGATTGCGTACGGATTTCCATGTGCCACTATAATTCTCTGGCAGAGGTCGCCAGTTTTTTGACTGCATTTGAAGAGATAACCAAATCTGCATAGCATCTTTTGGTCAGCGGTAATTGTTTATGCTTTTTTACGTAAATCATGTTAAATAATTCTTAACAGTTCTCCAACGGTTCTTGAGTCGTTCAACGATTTGATCTCTTGTTTGGCGATAGACTACCAGCTTACTCTCTCGGGTTTCAGCCAATCCAGTCGGATCCATGATTGGCCAGTACTCGACTTCAAGATGAAAAAACCTTGTCAAATCCAAAGCGCGTCGTTGGCTGGCAGGCGAAAGAGCAACGATTAGGTCAAAAGAAGAGAGAGCATCGCCCAGCTTATCCATTTCATCAAAACTCCGCGATCGATGACGTGATAGTTCTACATCAATCTCCTGACAAACAGAGATGGCGAAACCATCGATTTCAAGGTCATTGGAAACGCCTGCTGACTGTACGTAAGTACCAATCCCATAAAGCTTTTTCATTATACCTTCAGCCATGGGAGATCGCACGGCATTATGATCGCAGCAAAAAAGAACAGATTGTGGGAACTCCACCGACATTTAACCTAGTTTCCAAAATGCAAGACACACATGAGCGTGAAAAGCCGCCGGGCTGTGTCGTTATCAACTTCTGCTTTACCTTCCAGACGCTCTTCAAGAATTCGCGCACCTTCATCATGAATACCGCGACGCGCCATATCTATAGTCTCAATTTGGCTTGGTGGCATATTCTTGACCGCATCATAATAGCTTTCACAAATGGCCCAATAATCTTTAACCACTTGCCTGAAAGGGCTCAGTGAAAGATGGAATTCAGCAGCTTTTTGATGTTCTTCAGTCTCAATTTCAAAGACCAGGCGCTTTTCGCGTATCGCCAATCCGAGCCGATAGGGACCGCTTGGATAAGTTTTGTCTAAATGGTCAGGTAATTTAAATGAGTTGTCTTCTAAGATATCGAACATTGCGACCTTGCGCTCTTGCTCGATTTCCGGTGTTGGCGGCGGCAAGTTAGCATCGTCTATTTCAATGTGAACTATGCGTGTCATTATTTCAGTGTCCCATTCTAGCTTATAGCTAGCTGATGCGTTGATTTTGCGCAATATCTTGTGGCGGTGTAGCGATTATCAGAATTGATAAAGCGAACATCGCATTTAGGTTAACTTATCTAAACGCGCCGTCACAGACAGCCCGTGCGCCTCAAGGCTTTCAGATTTGGCAAGCGTCACAGCTGCAGGCCCAACATCGCGCAATACATCGGCACTCATTGCAGCCAGCGTCGTACGCTTCATGAAATCTAGCACAGACAAGCCACTGCTAAATCTAGAAGAGCGAGCAGTTGGCAGCACATGATTTGGCCCACCAACATAGTCGCCAATTGCTTCTGGTGTCAAAGCTCCAAGAAAAATGGCACCAGCATGTTTAATTTTCTTAGACAATAAAAGAGGATCCTTAACGCAGAGCTCAAGGTGTTCAGGTGCAATTCTATTACAGAGATCGACGGCGATATCTAAAGATGGGACTGTTATAATTGCGCCAAAATCTCTCCAGCTTGCTTCAGCGATAGATTTACGTTGAAGCGTTTTCAATTTTTTATCAATGGCTTTCGCAACCGAATTGGCAAATTTGCCATCTGTTGTGATTAAAAGGGATTGCGCGCTTTTGTCATGTTCGGCCTGAGAGAGTAAATCAAGCGCGATCCAGTCAGGATCATTAACTCCATCTGCGATTATCAAGATTTCAGATGGACCAGCAATCATATCGATACCAACTTTGCCAAAAACGCGCCGTTTCGCTGCAGCGACGAACGCATTACCTGGACCCGTTATTTTATCCACTGGTGCGATGCTTTCAGTGCCATAGGCCAAGGCTGCAACGGCCTGAGCGCCACCAATTCGATAAATTTCGGTAACCCCCGAAATCTTAGCGGCAAGCATCACAAGAGGATTGATCACTCCATCTGGTGTCGGCACAGTCATCACAAGGCGCCCCACCCCTGCAACTTTCGCTGGTATGGCATTCATCAAAACGGATGAAGGATAACTGGCAAGACCACCAGGCACATATAGGCCTGCCTGCGCCACTGGTGTCCAGCGCCAGCCAAGCTCTGCCCCACTTCCGTCGCGCCACATCGCATCTTGAGGCAATTGCCGCTCATGATAATACCTGATACGATTAGCGGCTAACTCGAGTGCCACCCGCTCTTTATCTGGAACTTTTAGAATATACTCGGAGATTTCATCTTGAGAGATTTCTAAAGTCTCAACTGTTAAGGCAAAACGATCAAATTTCTGCGTCAGATCAAGAAGAGCTTCATCCCCGCGCGTGCGCACATCAGCAATAATTTCAGCGACAACATAATCGACATCTGGACTATCTTCACGCTTTGAATTTAAAAGCCTCGAAAACGCCACTTCAAAGTCTGAATCGTTTGCGTCTAAAAATACTGGCATCCTGCCCTCCGTTTACAGATTGGGACATAGCGCTCTACTCCCCGACCCTCAAGTACTTGAATATTATTCAGGATGTTTCGGAGTTTGGCTTGAATGCGCCAGATAGGGACGTGTCACGTCTTTTAGTCTCACTTCAATGGCCTCGACTTGCGCTTTAAGCACGCCATCACCTGCAAAAGTGATTGATAGGTCAAAATCACTGTTCTCGGCTTCGACCATGTCCAATGACAAGAGAGAAAGGATCAAGCCACTCTGTTTACGATCAATGCTTTGCGATGACACAGAAACTACGTTGTCGACCAAAAGAAGGGATTGCACGCGCTCGAAAGGTCGACCCTGATGTACCGCTTTATCTCTGTCTTCCCAACGAAAGCGATTGACCAAAAGCCCAAGCCTGTGATGTTTAGACCACCAGCTGATCTCAGTGATGGGAAGCACTGCATCTTGGATCAAGGTCGAAACCACTGCGAGATCATGTTGATTAAACGCTCCGATATTCAATGGACGTTCATCTCCATCCTCAAATCGCGCGTCTTGGCTCATATGCCAGGTACTCTTTGCACTTGCGCACCAATGGCTTGGAGTTTTTCTTCGAGTTTTTCATAGCCACGGTCTAAATGATACACACGGCTGAGTATAGTTTCACCCTCAGCGGCCAAACCCGCCAAAATAAGCGATACTGACGCGCGCAAGTCAGTCGCCATAACCGGCGCACCTTTTAGTTTAGAGACGCCACTTACTTTGGCTATACCGCCCCTCACTTCAATTTGGGCCCCCATGCGGATTAGTTCAGGTGCATGCATGAAACGGTTTTCAAAAATAGTTTCCTCAAGATGACACACACCCTGGGCTGTACACATCAAAGCCATCATCTGCGCTTGTAAATCCGTTGGAAAGCCCGGAAAGACGCCCGTGGTCACATCGACTGCCTTAATATCTGCATTTGTTCTCTTAGCTCTAATCCCACTGTCTGTTTCGTCAAATTCTACGCCTGCTGCGGCAAGCTTTTCGCAAAAGGACGTCAGTAAATCTAGACGTCCACCGACCAAATCCACCTCACCCCCAGTGATGGCCGGGATCAGCATATAAGTTCCCAATTCAATCCGATCACAGACCACAGGATGGGTCGCGCCATGGAGTCGGTCAACACCTTCTATTGTGATAGTCGAGGTACCTTCTCCCTGAATATGAGCTCCCATTTTGCGCAAACAGCTTACTAAATCCACAATTTCTGGTTCGCGCGCAGCGTTTTCTAGAACAGACGCACCTTTGGCGAGGGTTGCAGCCATTAAAAAGTTCTCCGTCGCACCAACCGAAGCAAAACGCATCTTATGACGACGACCTTGCAATCCATTTACTGGCGCACGGGCATGCAGATACCCTTCTTTCAACTCGATAACTGCACCCAGCGCCTCCAGCGCAGAGATATGGATATCCATTGGACGCGCCCCAATTGCACAGCCACCTGGAAGCGATACGACTGCCTCTCCAGAACGGGCCAGTAGTGGGCCAAGCACAAGGTTGGAGGCTCGCATCTTGCGCACAAGATCATAATCAGCCGAAAGATTAGTCAAATTATGCGACGACATTGCAATTACTAAGCCGTCATTAAGACTGCTAACTTCTGCTCCAAAAGACTGCAAAAGGCTTGACATCGTCTTGATATCGGACAGGCGAGGTGCATTTGTAAGGGTCAAAGGTTCTTCACTCAAAAGTGTTGCCGGCATAAGTGTAAGGCAGGCATTTTTCGCGCCAGCAATAGGGATTGTTCCGGACAAAGGACCGTTACCGGTTACTAAAATCGAATCCATTTACTTTAATCCTCGCTAGTATCAACTGCCTCGTCTGACGCCTTACTCTGAATCTTTAAAGATGACTTAAGGCGAGCTTGCGCCTTTCGTTTAGCCATATTTGACTTCAACGCAGCCTTAAGGCGATCATCGCGGCTTTGCGCCGTCTTTGAACTAGGTTTTTTGCGCTCGTTCGACGTCATAGCGAGACGCTACAGCATTGGCAAGCCGTGGTCCATATACCGCTTGCCTAATAGCGAATTTCCGTCTACTCAGCGCCAATAAAGTGCCGCAGTAGCTCAGTGGTAGAGCACACCCTTGGTAAGGGTGAGGCCGGGAGTTCGATCCTCCCCTGCGGCACCATTTGTATCTCATATTTTAAAAAACATTCAGAATTTCATAATGCACACTGTGGATATCAGCGATTTAAGAAAAAGAACTTTTAAAAAAAGGATTTAACAATATTTCACATCCCAAATCATCATAAATATTGATCTATAAAGTGGTAATATAACCGCAAAAAGGTCTCATTCTGTTAGGACAGAATCTGAGTCAGAGCCAAGATTCACTCGACATTTTGGTTCTATAATAGCCAAAAAGTAATTAATTATTTTGGAAGATAACTGCAAATAGCTGTAAAAAAATATTTTTTTATTAATAAACTAAACAAATTCTTCACCTTACCGTTTTGTTTTTTGGGAACAATTCCCTTTTTTTTTTAACTTAGGCTATGGTTCATTCCATAGCTTTTTTTCTTTTTATTGACATTACCAAGAATATTTGCCCTTTTTAAAGAAAAAAGGGAGCGAAGGTTTAACCTCAAAGAGGGAACTTTCGCTAAAATATATGACCGTTTCCTTGACCGCAAATAATGCGGCGCTTGTTGCTGCGTCCGCACTCTATAAAGCAACCAAAAGCCATGAGGTGTCTTTAGAAAGACTTGCGACCGGCATAAGAATTAATTCTGGCAAAGACGACCCTGGAAATCTGCATAAAATCTCCCGTTTAGCATCCGAAACTCGCGGCATCCAAATGGGTATCCAAAATGCTCTCGAATTTCAAAGTATTTTGGAAATTGCTGACAGTACCAATGTTGAAATTTCAAATAAACTGCAATCTCTGCGGGAAAAATCTATTTTGGCGATGAATTCAACTTATACAGTCCAAGATCGGGCTGATCTGCAGATTGACGCAGCACAAACTATAGCTGGAGCTGACCAAATGGCCACAGTTGCGGCATATAATAATCAGTCATTGACAGATGGGACATTCACCAGCAAAACGATCAGCCTAGGCGATGCAACGGCTGACCAAATAACCGTGAGTATAGAAAGCTCTAAGACGGCGGCACTGGGACAGTATTACATTTCCGGCACGTCGCATCTCAAAGTAGCAGCAAGTAACGATACGTCAGCAGTAACCGATGTAACCTCTCAAACGCTTAGTATTACGGGTAAAGCAAATGCAAGTGTTTCTATTACTACAGGTAGCTCTGCCAAAACCGCTGCTGCTGCAATAAACGCTACTACATCAACTACCGGGGTATCAGCAACCGCATCAACAACCTTGAAAATTGATACACTCGCCAATTTAACGTCAGGCAAAACTGTAAGTTTTAAGATTGGTTCTACTCAGATTGCCAGTGCGCTGGTTACATCCAACGACTTAACAGCTCTAGCCACAAGTATAAATTTATCAACAGCCTCAACAGGTGTAACTGCGGTAGTGGGAAGTTCGAATTCTGAATTACTTTTAAGCAATACGGACGGCTCTGATATACTAATAGATGATTTTTTGACCACAAACACAGATGATTTGTCAGCTTCAATACAGGTAACTGCGGTAAATTCCCGCACAGGGGCGGAAGTGGGAAGTGCAGTCTCATTGTATCATGTAATAAACTCTACAAGGCAGGCAAGCATTGATAGCGTAATAGCTATTGGTCAAGTAGAAATAGGTTATCACAAAACTTTTTCTATGACAGGTGGAGCATCAACTTCTACTCTGTTGGCACAGTCAAATACTGTTGCATCAGAATTTGTTTCCACCATTGATATATCCACTCAGTCAGGTGCAACTGCTGCAGTAAGAGTTCTAGACTCGGCTTTAACAAAAATCAGTGAAGTTAGAGCTAGTATTGGCGCAGTATCTTCAAGACTCGACTCTGCAACAGATTTTTTAACGTCAATCAATATACCACTTAGCGTTTCACTTTCGCATTTAAAAGATACTGATTTTGCAGAAGAAACTTTAAATCTTACAAAGTCACAGCTCATAAGAGACAACGCAGCAGCCATGTTGGCCCAAGCCAACTCATCAATGGCCTCTATTCAGGAAAAAATACTGGGTGGGCTATGAGATTTCAAAACTAACAGCTCTTATATTTCTGATAGCGAGTTTAGATTAAAAAATTCTTAAGTCTTTCGGCTGGGATGCATTTCGCAAAATATTTCAGGAAAATTTCACCAAAAATAAATTCTACGAAACCCATATTAATTTCCAATAAGTCACTACAACCGGAAAATAAAACTTTTGAGACCAGCTATGTTAATCAGCGTGGATAGCTTTATAGGCAAAAAGTCATCATAAACTTTCTAATTAAGCTAAATTTCAAGCGAAAAAATTTACTCGCCTGAGTTTAGTTAAAGCTACGTAACAAGCTTGCAGGTTTTGCGTTCAAAGAGCCCATCGCAAAAAACAGACCGGAAATAAGGTTGGCTAAGAGACCCCCAAAAACAATAATAAGGGCATTAGACCAGATAACTTGGAAATCTGTTTCAAGAACAAAACGACACACTGCATAGCCAGCAGCAAATCCATATCCTACAGCAATCATCCCAGCCCCAGCCCCCATTATAGCAGCACGCAAGGCAAAGCTTGCAAGGATTGATCCCTTGGCTGCTCCAAGGGACTTCAAAACCGAGGCTTCATAGCGTCTTGCGGGCTCACCTGACGCCGCTGTTCCAACCAAAACCAAAAAGCCAGTCAATAACGTCACAGAAGCTCCATAAGAAGTTGCCGCCGCAATTGATCCAAGCAGCCCAGAGATCCTCTCAATAGCATCCTTAATACGTATGGCAGTAATATTTGGGAATTTTCCAGCCAAAATTCGAAGTAATCTTATTTCAGAACTTGGATCGGCATAAACAGTCGCGATGAACGAATGGGGTGCATTTTCTAAAGCTGCTGGATTCATGGTCATGACGAATCCGATTCCAGCGGTGGCGAAATTTACTTCTCTAAAACTCGTGATCGTTGATGTTATATCGCGGCCCATAATATTGACGGTCAAATCATCCCCCAAGGAAAGACCCATCTCAGTGGCCTCTTCAAAAGCAAAACTAATCTGATTAGGTCCGTCATAATTTTTAGGCCACCATGTTCCAGAAACAACTTTTGAAACTTCTGAAGGGAGTTCGGAATATGTTACCCCACGATCACCTTGCAATACCCAATGTTCACCAGCCACTTCGTTCGCGGGACGACCATTAATCTGCGAGATGATCCCGCGCAGCATAGGGGCCTGATCAAGCCGCGACACGCCCGTCTCCGCCTTTAAAATATCCCGAAATTCCGGCATTTGTGATTTTTGAATATCAAGAAAAAAATAGGATGGAGCAACTTTTGGTAGATCACGCTCTACTGCCGCCCTGAGATTCCCATCAATCTGGCCGACGCTGGCCAGCACCGACAAACCAAGCCCTAGTGCCAAAACGACTGATCCTGTAGACTCTCCAGGACCGCTTATTGATGCCAGTGCCCAGCGTAAAATTGGAACGCCATGCATCCACGGCATAGCCTTTCTTGAAATCCATTTAATCAATTTGGCACTAAAAAGCAGAGTTATCAAAGCCAAGACTATGCCAAACCCTGACCAAAGCGTTAACCGAACAGCCCCCGTAAAAAATACCACTAATCCCAAAAGCGCAATAACCAGCCCACAAATCAGAAGGACATGGCGTAGTGCGGGAATTTCATTAGCAATATCGCCAGTATCTCGGAAAAGAGTTGCAGCCCTAATATTCTCAACGCTTGCCAGCGGCCAAACTGTAAAAATGAGTGCCATCAAAAGACCGTAGATACTGGCCTGTAAAATGGGTTCCCCATACACACTGATACGGATAGGGAATGGCAAAGCCGCCTCAATCAAGGGGGCAAAGAATATTGCCCCCCCCGTTCCAAGCACCAAACCAAGCGTAATGCCGACCAGTGAAAAGACAGCAATCTGTAAAATATAAACTTCAAATAGGATATTGCTGGTAGCTCCCAAACTCCGTAGTGTCGCTATAACAGGGGTTTTGACCACAAGATAGCTGCGAACCGCAGCTGAGACCCCAACACCGCCCACGGCAAGACCCGACAAACCGATAATGATCAAAAAGGCCCCTAGTCTGTCAACAAAACCCGTAATTCCCGGCGCTCCATCACGCCTATCCCGCAAGCGTAAACCCGAATTGGCAAATTTATCTTGCGCCTGTGCCACAATATTATCAAGGTCAGTGTTCTCGGTTAAATCTAGCCGATATTTTGACAAAAAGAAGGTTCCCGGTTTTAGAAGCCCCGATTTTTTTAGCGAATTTGTATAAACTATGGTGCGTGGACCAAGACTAAAGCCATCTCCTGCCGCATCTGGAAAACTCTGCAATATTCCGCCTAGTCTAAGTTCCTGGGTCCCAATCATAAGACTATCGCCAATCTGTAAGCCTAAACGATCCGCCAGAACTGGTTCCATAACAACACCGTCTAGACCATCTTTTTTAGTTAGCGCCACAGAAAACTCTAATCCGTTTTTTAGTACCACTTCACCGTTGATAGGGTAATTATTGTCTACGGATTTGATCTGTGTCAACGCGCGCTCAGCAACATCCTCTCGATGCACAACTATCATCGACCTAAAATCAGCTACTTCCGATATTTTAAGGCTTTTACTTTCCAGCCATGAGCGCTCGCTACTCGATGCAAACCGGTAGGTAAACTCTGCCTCAATATCTCCACCAAGAAGAGTTGCTCCCTCTGCTTTGAGACCTGCCTCAATACCAGTTTTGACAGAGCCTACGGCTGCGATTGCCGCGACACCTAGGGCAAGACAGGCAATTAATATCCGAAACCCGCCAAGACCACCACGCAATTCGCGCCATGCCAGTTTGACAGATATTCTAAATTTCACTCTTCCGCCTCCTGCTCAAGCTGTAATCGTCCGTCAGCAAGTGCTATCACTCTGTCGCATCTGTTAGCGAGGATCGGATCATGCGTCACTAATATAAGGGTAGAGCCATATTTTTCGCGTAACCCAAAAAGTATATCCACGATAGCCCTACCATTTTCTCCATCAAGATTACCCGTGGGTTCATCCGCCAGCAATATATCCGGGCGCATGATCGAAGCGCGCGCTAACGCAACGCGTTGCTGTTCTCCCCCAGATAGTTGTGCTGGATAGTGATCGGCTCTATCGCCAAGACCAACAGTGCTGAGTTCCTCTTTTGCATTGCACATAGCATTTTTTACACCAGCCAATTCAAGTGGAGTAGCCACATTTTCAACGGCTGTCATTGTTGGAATTAGGTGAAACGACTGAAAGACAATACCCACATGCGAGCGCCTGAACCGGGCAAGTGCATCCTCGCTAATATTTGTAAGATCAGATCCTAGAGCTGTTACAGATCCAGAACTTGCACGCTCAAGCCCGCCAATTATCATTAAGAGTGATGATTTTCCCGAACCGGAAGGCCCCGTAAGTCCTACCGTTTCCCCTGCCTTAAAATCCAGTTTTATGTCTTTTAAAATGCTGACTGCACCAGCATTACTTTCAAGGGATAGGTTTACACCCCTTAGGGAAATAATTGTCTCAGGCATATCCAAACCAATCTCCTACGTTTTCTCTTTAATCCATATGGGACTAATCATTAGCAGAACAAGATCAATTATCGGTTAGAGCAGCCATCTCATATCTATCAGAAATTTAAAGCTTCTAACTTTTTCTTCTTACGTATCTTAGGCTTATTTCCAAGCTATGAGGCTCAAATCTTAACTCAAAATAGTTCTCAATACGCTGGTAGAACCTTAACTACGGCTGTTATCGCCCATCAGAATATTATCATGAAAAATAATCGTTTTCAGCAATGTTCCAACCACAATACGCAGTTAAGTATACTTGCTTAGAGTCTCATTCTTGAAAGCTATAGCTAGGAGTTTTGTGTTCTTATTGCTTGCCATTACCCTCGCCCATTTAGAGCTCCATTAGTCGCTTAATTCGAAACTTAAGGTATTTGCGAACTAAAAAATTAAAGATACTCCAAGTAAACTCTCAAAAAATGTAAAAAACACTTTTTAACTAAATTTTTGGCCTTTATGATACAAATAGTGAGTTATTAATCGAACTAAATAAATTAAAAACAATCTATAAAAAAATAACGAAAACCAAGGATTCAAATTTTTTTACCATTACAGAAGGTATAACGATGACGATTAACCCACGATTGAAGCTCATTTACTTTAAAATGCGCGCTCTTGCAGAGCCACCTCAAATACTCATGCATGCAGCTGGCATAAAATATGAGTACCTCATGGCTTGGGAATATTTTGGGAAACCATGGAATGAGGCAAAGAAAAATGTCGTTTTCAAGCAATTGCCAATTTTGGTAATCAACGAAACAGATACCATTGCCCAAAGTGGTTCAATTTTGCGGTATCTTGCAGAACTGTCGGGTATGATGCCAAAAGACTTAGTATCCATTCACAAAGCTGACGCCATCTTAGAGGCTGCTCAGGAGATGTTTGCGCCACTTAATCCAACTATCAATTTTTCAATTGGCGCAGATTACGAAGCAAATAGTATTAAAATGCTGCCCGGCTTGGAGTCAAAGGTTAATGATTTTGAGCGACTTTTGGCTCTCGAACCCGACACGCCATTCTTCATGGGAAATACGCCATCTCACTGCGACTTTTCTGTTTATCACCATGTTTCAATGGCGCAATTTATGCATCCCAATATTCTGAACAATGCTTTACATCTGAAACAGCTATTAATTGCAGTGGAATCGCTCCCTAGTGTGCAAGAGTACCTAAACCAGCGACCCAATCTGATTGATGTGGGAAGGGAGCCTAAACTAGTCATTAACGGTCGACCTGTCCCGACGGGGGTATTGCACACAGACTAAACCCTAGTTTAATCTTTAAGCTCTCTTGACTGAACTCTGTCCAACCAATTAGCTTAAAGTCAGAAAAACTTATAAGATTTTAAAACTATAACAGATGTATTGGTTCGCTTGAAATTATTTTTTCTAGAGACCGCAAACCGCTCAGCAAGCTAAGCTTGTCGAGAAAAATAAATAAAATGAAATGTAAAAATGTATGACTGACATATCACAAGGCGAAGAAATTACGGCCCTTAAAAAAGAGCTCTCTAAACTGAGGCTCGAAACTAACCTGCGAAAATCTCTAGCAATGCAGCTTGAGAAACAAAAGCAAATTGCTGACGATGCCAAAGCAGTTGCCTTGTCTCAGTCTGAGCAGCTCGAGTCAGTATCAGTGCAACTTTCTAAGTATCTATCACCGCAGATCTACGATCAAATTTTCAGCGGTAAACAGAGCGTAGAAGTCAAAAGCTCACGCAAAAAACTGACTGTATTTTTCTCTGATATTGTAAGTTTTACAAACATTTCAGATGAGCTTGAGTCAGAAGAACTTACAGCTTTGTTGAACTTTTATTTGAACGAAATGTCTCAAATTGCCCTGAAGTATGGGGGTACAATCGATAAGTATATTGGCGATGCCATCATGATATTTTTTGGTGATCCGGAAAGCCTTGGACATGAAGAAGATGCTAGAAAATGTGTTTCTATGGCAGTTGAAATGCAAAAACGTTTAAGCGAGTTAGAAGGTTATTGGGGTCCGCATTTTGGGCTCAAAGAAGATCTGAGAATCCGGATTGGTATCAATACTGGATATTGCACAGTTGGGAATTTCGGAAGTAACGACAGGCTTGATTATACTGTGGTAGGTGGCGCTGTAAATTTGGCCTCCAGATTAGAAAACGCCGCTGAGTCTGGTGCTGTTCTCGTTTCGCAGGAAACATATTTGATGCTTAAAGATTACTTTTCTTTCAAAGAAGCTAAAGAGATCGACGTCAAAGGACTTGGACGCAAAGTCAGCTGCCACCAAATAGACCTGTCTGATACAAAGAAATCGGCCGCGCAAAATTTTTCTGGAACTGGCTTTGACTTAAAGGTAAATTCTAACTTACTAAAATTGGAAAATCTTGAGGACCTCAAAGAGATCGTTTCAAACCTACAAGCCATATCCGAATAGACCATGCTCTTATAGTACGATGGCACACGAGGCCTAATCTTTCAACTCTTTCTCATAGACCCCCCAAAGCGATGTCTTGGGAACCCATCCCTTGAACCCGCCGGTGGTCAACTGGCACCAGTCCAATTCACATTTTTCGATTTGGGCAATCACGTCCTTTTCAAACCGAGCCACGATATTTGAATTTTCATCCGGCCTTTTAACCAAAGGCTGCATGTTAATTGTCAAAATCACAGTTCGAATACCTGAAAGTAATGAATAATGGACCCAACCACCAGCCCCGTCGATGTCGCGCACGCGTCGCCAGTTTTCGTATTCGGCATAGATTTCCAAAGGCATATGCTTACGTTTGTAGACCCAATCGATACGATGCGAGAGCGACGGTCCCCGGCGTGCATTTGCTTTACTTGCTTTAAGCGAGACAAAGCGCGGCAAAGGTAAATTGGTCACAGCCCCCTTTTCAACAGCTATAGCAGGTTCGGACATTAGAATAATTATTAAAAAAATTTCTAATAAACGTTTCATTTCCTGCCTCTGCAGCTTGCATCTTAGTTTTTTGCAACGGGTTCTTGTGACTTTGTACAACTTGGGCCACTCTGAGATCAACAGGTTGTACAGAAATGGAGTGGGAATAATGGGATTAGACCGTTTAAGAGTTGCAGTAACCCGCAAGCTGCCAAAAATCGTAGAGAACCGTTTGGTTGAATTGTTCAATGTCGACCTTCGTAAAAATGATGCGCCGATGTCAAAAAAAGAACTTGTTGAGATAGTAAAACGTGTTGACATACTTGTACCCTGTATTACCGATACGATTGACGCTGCCTTACTTGGACAGGCGGGGCCACAACTCAAATTGATCGCCAATTTTGGTTCAGGGTTTGACAATATTGATGTCAGCACTGCCTTAAAGCGTGGAATTCTAGTGTCTAACACGCCTGGCGTGGTTGCAGATGACACAGCCGATATGACAATGGCATTGATGTTAAGCGTGACCCGCCGCATCCCCGAAGGCCTCTCCACAATGCAGTCTGGAGAGTGGACGGGATGGTCACCGACTAGCTTTCTTGGAGGCAGAATCGGCGGTAGGCGCCTTGGAATTTTAGGCATGGGCCGTATTGGGCGCGCTGTAGCCAAACGTGCAAGGGCTTTTGGAATGCAAATTAATTATCATAACCGAAAAAGGCTGCGCAGCGAAATAGAAGAGGGCATTAACGCGACATATTGGGAAAGTCTTGACCAAATGGTTGCTCGGATGGATGTTTTATCTGTAAATTGCCCACATACACCTTCTACTTTCCATCTGATGAACGCAAGACGCCTAAAGCTTATGAAATCCAATGCCGTATTGATTAATACTTCGAGAGGCGAAGTAGTGGACGAAAATGCGATGACTCGCATGCTTGAAAAAGGCGAGTTGGCAGGAGCTGGCCTCGATGTTTACGAGCAAGGCAAAGAACTAAACCCAAAACTTCGGACCATGGATAACGTCGTTCTTCTTCCACACATGGGGTCGGCAACATATGAAGGGAGAGTCGAGATGGGTGAAAAAGTAATCATCAATATAAAAACTTTCGCAGACGGTCATCGACCACCAGATCAGGTCTTTCCCGCGATGCTATAGGCAATCTCAATCTGACGTTAACGCAGCGAGTTCGCAAGTTCAGACCGCAAATGCTTTTATTGGGCTCGCCGCCAAAGGCCTTGGTCCATTGAGCCAAAGGATTCGTCAATTATAAATTCGGGCGGATTGAATGTCGCTTGAGACACAATTCCTTGTGTTGTTTAAGACATGCACTTGCTTAAAAACTGCGTGCCTCATTTAAATTAATAGGCATTATCAGACTAAGTGCTGGGCACCGTTTGCAGTAATGGTCGATCCATTTATAAATCCAGCATCATCTGAGGCAAGGAAAACCACACAACGTGCAATTTCCTCTGGTTCTCCCAGACGTCCTGTGGGTATCTGCGCAATAGTTGCATCTCGTGCCTTTTCAGGCATCGCCATTACCATATCAGTAGCGATATATCCCGGACAAACCGCATTTGCGGTTATACCAACGCGGGCCCCCTCTTGCGCCAAAGCTTTTGTGATACCTAGGTCACCGGCTTTTGCCGCAGAGTAGTTAACCTGAGCAAATTGACCTTTTTGTCCATTGATAGAACTTATTGTAATAACCCTACCAAATTTGCGTTCACGCATGCCTGGCCATAGTGGATGTGTCATGTTGAAAACACCGCTTAAATTAGTGTCAATAACTTCAGACCACTGTTCACGCGTCATTCTGTGAAAAGGAGCATCGCGTGTAATTCCGGCATTGTTGACGAGAATATCGACAGATCCCAAGTTCGCCTCAACCTTGGCGATGCCAGCAACACATTCATCGTAGTCTGCCACGTTCCACTTATAGGTATTAATTCCAGTTTCTTTGGAAAATTTCACTGCTGCCGCATCATTCCCAGCATAAGACGCTGCGACAGTATACCCCGCATCTTTGAGAGCAACTGAAATTGCTGCTCCGATACCACGTGATCCGCCAGTTACAAGAGCTACTCTTGCCATAATTTGTCTCCTTAAAGATAATTCTCTTAGCAATCCTGTTACGTTTATTACAGATAATTAGCAATATTATTTCACACCGGCTTTTTGCAGTTGCTAAAATTAAATGAAACGGGTGTTCCCCTTCTTTCATAATATGCTCAAGGTCGTTCCAAACACATGGCAACGCCCATTCCGCCACCAATACAAAGAGTGGCCAAACCTTTCTTAGCATCTCTACGCTTCATTTCAAACAGCAGTGTATTTAAAATGCGAGCACCAGAAGCTCCTATGGGGTGGCCAATCGCAATTGCGCCACCATTTACGTTAACGATCGAGGGATCCCAGCCCATGTCTTTGTTTACCGCACAGGCTTGCGCAGCAAAAGCTTCATTGGCTTCAACAAGATCCAGATCTGAGGCAGACCAGCCCGCTTTATCAAGTGCCTTGCGACTAGCGTAAACCGGACCAACGCCCATAATTGCTGGGTCTAGTCCAATCGTAGCAAAAGACACTATCCGCGCCAGTGGCTCGATGCTGCGGTTATCGGCTTCCTCAGATGTCATCAAAAGTACACCAGCCGCGCCATCGTTTAGACCTGATGCGTTTGCGGCAGTTACGGTTCCATCTTTGATGAACGCTGGCCGTAATTTTTGCATCGCATCCATGGTTGCACCATAGCGAATGTACTCGTCTTGATCCACAATGATGTCACCACGACGGTTCTTGACTGTGAATGGGACAATCTCGTCGACAAACCTGCCTGCTTTCTGCGCTACTTCCGCTTTATTCTGCGACGCAACTGCCAGTTCATCTTGCATGTCGCGGCTAATTTGCCATTTTTCTGCAACATTTTCTGCAGTTTGCCCCATGTGATAGCCATTGAAAGCATCCCATAGTCCATCTTTGATCATACTGTCTATGTAAGACATATTACCCATTTTTTGCCCCGCCCTCAGGTGCGCAACATGTGGTGAAAGTGACATATTCTCTTGGCCGCCAGCTGCAACAATATCGGCATCGCCAAGTTGGACGTGCTGCGCTGCTATTGCCACAGCCCTAAGTCCAGATCCACAGACCTGGTTTATACCCCAAGCCGCACTTTCTACAGGTAGTCCTGCGCTTATATGCGCCTGTCGTGCTGGGTTTTGGCCCTGACCAGCACTCAGGACTTGACCCAGAATTGTCTCAGAAACTTCAGATTTATCAACTCCAGCGCGTTCTACCAAGGCTTCAAGGACCGTAGCCCCAAGATCGTGGGCGGGGGTATTTGCAAAGGCCCCAGTGAAGCTGCCAACAGGGGTACGGGCAGCTGCGGCTATAACTACATTTGTCATTTAAGTCTCCAGCAAGTAGAAATAATCATATATTTTCCGGGACTAACTATATCCGAGTTGCTGCAACGCGGCAACTGCAAAGGTCTTCGCAAGCTGTTTTGCCAAATTTACACTGTCTTTAGCTTTGGGCCTCATGTGACACCACGTGCACACGGATGGAAGGATCAACTAATTGCCTAGTGGCGATTATTTCCGATTCGTCCCAGTCACTGACTAACAACACAAAAATTTGACAGATCCGGCCACAGTAGGCGTCTTAAAATGCTGCACCAATAAAAGCAAAGCCAACGTAAATATATGGTCCTCCAAGTTTTTCAGTGCCACAAAAAAATTCAACATCAATTTTATGAGTATCAAAACGGAACTATTTAAGAGGATGAAAGAGTAGCTATCCAGGTCCCAAATCTTCATGCACAATGCTTATTCCTTTTTTGAAGATCGCGCTTAAACTCCATCACCAATCCGGTAATCTACGCGCCAAAATGTCAAAAATAATTTGTTCGGCATTTAAAGAGTCTGCCCTCTATTTACACACCACGCTTTTCAAACACCTATCGTAATCAATCAAAGGCGGCGGAATGATAACCCAGAGTGATAAAATTTGCACCCAGAATATGGAAAACAGTCTACATCCAAAGCTAGGCAATCAAACAAGTGGGGCATTTTGCGCTCGTAAGCCTTTTCGACTACTTACCAATTATAAATAGTATAGCCCATAGGATCTCATATGTGAATTGAGCGTTTGTAAAACATAATCTTACTACATTACGCGTTAAATAGAATAAACTGAAAAGCAGGCACGGTATTCCTAAACTATACTTCTGCTAAAACCAGTGCCATCAACGAATTTTAACAGCACGTCAACTTAAGCCAATAGCCTTTGTTCTTCCAAATTGACTTCAAGGGTATTCAATTCAATGCTATACAAATAGGCCGTGTTCATCTTTATTTTGTTCTGAGCTATAATGGCGAAGACTAAATATTAAACACCTAGCAAAACCGATTACGGGGAATGCGTTTATGTTAGATGATGAAAGATGCGGATGGGTTGGGAAAGAACAAGTTTACATTGACTATCACGACACAGAATGGGGCGTGCCAGAATATAATAGCCGTGCGCTTTGGGAAAAGCTGATTCTCGACGGGTTCCAAGCCGGGCTAAGCTGGATCACTATTCTGAAAAAACGTGAGAATTTTAGAACCGCTTTCGCGAATTTTGATCCCAATATTGTGGCCAACTGGGACGAGAAAGAAGTCCTCAATCTTTTAAAAAACTCCGGAATTATTCGTCACAGGGGTAAAATTGAGGCGACCATAAACAATGCTCGATCCTGGCAAAAGATTGAGACCGATATAGGTTTTAACACATTTCTTTGGAACTATGTGGATGGGGAGCCACAGACGAATAGATGGAAAACACTTAATGAAGTTCCCGTGCAAACGCCTCTTTCACTTCAAATTTCGAAAGATCTTAAAAAAGCTGGCTTTAAATTTTGTGGCCCAACAATTGTTTATGCATTTATGCAAGCTGTTGGCATGGTCAATGATCATCTGCTCACCTGCCCATGTCATGACAGAGTGGGTAAGAATGTCAATTAGCCTGAACAGGACTAACTTCCTTTTTGTGGGTTTGAGCCTTGGACTAGCAAGACTCCACTTAAGCCCAAACGATCGGCGTATTGGTCAATATAGTTTGTACTGCCTCAGATTTGGTTAAAAACATTAACATAAAGTCCTTGAAATTATCCGAACTCTTCTGCCAAATATTACATCCGTGATCACATGCGCCAAAAGTCATGAAAAAAAGAAGCCGGATAAATTGTTAGGAAGTGTGTAAACCGTTTTAACTAAAACTTTTTTCACTTCAAATTTAATCTAACCAACGGTTATTTGGAAGATCGATTGATCGGTAATGACGAAGTCTAGCTTAATTGATGATGTGTTTGTTGGATTACCAACAATAATAAAATATGGTCCTAGGATAGATCAGTGGTTATTAAATCTGTGTGCTGCATAACGATTATCATTTATATTATGCAGCAACAATATCCATATCCTTACAAAAAAGTACTCCAAGGACTTAATTTTTGTTTGCTGCATACTTATTATTTAATTTGTAATTGACATGACTTCAAACTCGTTTATAGCGACTGTTTATTGGTGTTGGTGGCCCCCGTGAGGGGAACCCTGTCAGAAGAAATTCAGAGGACAACGCCCTTCATAGTCGCCCAACCATTGGGCGTCGTACCAAAGAAGGAGATCAGCCGTGACCAAACGCACGTCTGCCAAGTATAAAATTGACCGCCGTATGGGTGAAAATATTTGGGGCCGGCCCAAATCCCCGGTAAATCGACGAGAATATGGACCAGGCCAGCATGGCCAGCGTCGTAAGTCTAAACTTTCCGACTTCGGCCTTCAGCTTCGCGCCAAGCAGAAACTGAAAGGTTACTACGGCGATATGACGGAGAAACAGTTCCGCAGGATCTTTACTGAAGCTGAACGTATCAAGGGTGATACTGGAGAAAACCTAATTGGCTTGCTAGAGCGTCGACTTGACGCCGTTGTGTACCGAGCGAAATTCGTTGCAACCGTCTTTGCTGCTAGGCAGTTTGTCAACCACGGCCACGTCACAGTAAACGGCAGAAGGGTTAACATTCCTTCCTACCGAGTGAAAGAAGGCGATGTAGTTGAAGTGCGTGAAAAATCCCGTCAGATAGCCGTTTTGCTTGAGGCAATTCAACTGCCGGAACGAGATGTGCCCGAATATATTACAGCCGATCACTCTAAAATGTCTGCGACTTTTGTTCGTACTCCAGGCTTTGGCGACGTACCTTATCCAGTGATTATGGAACCGAACCTCGTAATCGAATACTACGCTCAAAATTAAACGAAAATTGCTGAACTGTATAGCCGTGGCGGGAAACCGGCGCGGCTTTTTTATTGCGCTGGTCATAATCCGCACCTCGCGTTATGAAGAAGCCAATATGGAGAACCGGTATGTCAAAAATCAAGCTACAGCCTGGGATTGGCCAAATTGATATTTATGAAGGTGGGGCGACATCGGTTAAGGGCATCGGAAATGTAGTGAAGCTAAGTTCAAATGAGAACCCATTTGGTCCAAGTAACGATGCAATTGAAGCCTTTCGGCGCGTAGCTCATGACCTGCACCGTTACCCATCATCAGATCATGCTGCTTTGCGAACAGCAATCGCAGCCGCGCACAATCTTGACGCGGATCGGATAATTTGCGGAGTGGGAAGCGACGAAGTTCTTAGCTTTCTTTGCCAGGCCTACGCAGGTCACGGAGATGAAGTTATCCATACAGAACATGGATTTGCACTTTACAGAATATGCGCACTTGCCGCTGGCGCAACACCGGTAGAGGTAAAAGAGCGCGAGCGCGTGACCGATGTAGAGGCAATATTAAAAGCATGCACGGCCAATACGAGGCTAGTTTTTATAGCTAACCCAAACAATCCAACAGGTACAATGGTATCCGAAGCCCAGATAAACCACCTTGTGGATTCTCTACCAAAAAACATTCTATTGGTTCTGGACGGAGCATATGCAGAATATATCAGTGGATTTGATGGGGGAGCTACACTCGTTGAAAGCCATGAGAATGTATTTATGACGCGAACATTTTCAAAACTTTATGGACTTGGCGGGTTGCGCGTTGGCTGGGGCTATGGGTCCAAGGACATTGTCGAGAATTTAAACCGTATTCGCGGGCCATTCAACCTTTCAGCAGCAGCTCTGGCGGCGGCTGAAGCGGCCGTCATGGACAAAGAGTATATTGAAAAGTGCCGCTTGGAAAATAGTCGGCTTCGTAATTGGCTAGCCGGAGCTTTGGCCGAGCAAGATATAGTTTCCGATACATCAATGACAAACTTTATTCTGGCGCGCTTTGCGTCGCAAGAAGAGGCAACTTCTTGTGACAATTATCTGAAGTCTCAAGGACTGATTGTTCGACAAGTTTCAGGCTATAAGCTGCCTAATTGCTTGCGGGTAACCATTGGGGATGAAAGCGCCTGTCGGCGCGTCTCCCATGCCGTCGGACAATTTCGGGAAGGTGCTAGATGAGTGTCGTTTATGAGCGCGTCGCTCTAATTGGTCTTGGCCTGATTGCTTCCTCAATGTTCTGGGCGATCAAACGTTCGGGACTTGCAAACGAAGTGACCGGTTTTGCACGATCCGCTGAAACGCGCCAAACCGCACGACGCATCGGTTTATGCGATCGTGTCTGTGAGACAGCTAAAGAAGCAGTGGAAGACGCCGACCTTGTAGTTCTTTGCGTGCCCATCGGCGCCATGGAAGCGATTGCCAAGGATATTTCATCCGTATTAAAACAAGGGATAACGGTTAGCGACGTGGGCTCAGTCAAGCGTGCTGTCATAGATGCTGTTACCCCTAGTATCCCCAATAATGTCCATTTTATTCCCGCCCATCCACTTGCAGGAACTGAACATTCTGGACCAGAAAGTGGATTTGCTTCCCTATTTGATAATCGCTGGTGTTTGCTGGTGCCGCCGGAAGATGCCGATCAAGGAGCAATAGATAAGCTGTCAGCTTTTTGGCAAGGCATGGGATCAAATGTGGATCAAATGGATGCAGACCATCACGATCTAGTTCTGGCCGTCACAAGCCATGCTCCACATCTTATTGCTTATACGATGGTTGGGGTTGCAGATGATCTGCGAAGAGTAACCGATAACGAAGTTATAAAATACTCGGCTGCTGGATTTCGCGACTTTACCAGAATAGCCGCTTCTGATCCGACTATGTGGCGTGATGTATTCTTGACCAACAAAGAAGCTACGCTGGAAATTCTTGGCCGCTTCACAGAGGAACTATTTGCCCTGCAACGGGCCATCCGGCAGTCTGATGGCGACCATTTATATGACTATTTCACGCGCACCCGTTCAATACGGCGCGGTATTGTCGAGGCGGGACAGGATACGGATCAACCAGACTTTGGTCGCTCAGCTAACGCCGATCGAGATGGGAAATAGCTTAATAAATTGATTAATTAAGTCTAACGCTAAGTTGGACTACAAACGTACATCCGCTTAAGATTTATCTATACGCGACTAGGAGAAAATCTCATGAAAGCGCCTTTAATCGCACAAACTTTCGCAGATATAGTTCCCGCCGATAAAGTAGCAAAGATAAGTGGATTGGACTATATGCTTGCTATTCTATACGGAGAGTTTCCAGCACCGCCGATTAGTCAAACGATGAATTATAGGTTGATTGATGTCAACTCAGGCAGAGTGGTTTTTCGCGGGTCGCCCAATTTTTCTACCCTCAACCCCATGGGAACAGTGCACGGTGGATGGTACGGAACTTTGCTTGACAGCGCCATGGCGTGCGCTGTTTCAACCAAAGTTGAAATCGGATTTTTTTCTTCAACACTTGAATTCAAAATCAACATAATTCACCCAATTCCTCTGGGTATGGAAGTTGATGTCATAGGTGAAACCGATCACGTTGGTCGCTCGACAGGCGTCGCCACTGGCCACATAGTGGGAGTCGATAACCAAAAAATCTATGCGACGGGTTCTACCACTTGTATCATAATGAAAGTTGCCGAGACACTGGGACACCAAGATATCAACTAATCGTTCCCTTAAGCACCACTATGGTTTGAAGAGATGCGTTTTTTTAAATATATCTCTCCATACCTTGCAGGATGTAATTTTCCGGGGTTAATACATCTTAACAAGTACTTAGTCCCCTCTCCCTACAAAACTATTGAGCGCGTAATCACTACCATCGTTCTAAGAGTAATTTGTTGCGTTGTCAGTGCACAGCGCTTAGATTCAGATGAACAAAGCAATTCCAAATAAATAGGCCGTAAAGAATATGCAGCAAACTCTCATAATTTATTCCACGACAGATGGACAAACCCAAAGGATTTGCGAGAGGTTAGCTCAAGCAACTGATACTTCAAAGCTTGTTTCCATAAAACAGGCCGGAGATGAAACGCTTACCAATTATGATCAGATTGTAATCGGCGCAAGCATTCGCTACGGGAAGCACCAACCAGCCGTTTATCAATTTATCGAGAAAAACCGAGCTTTGCTTTCTAAGACAAAATCTGCCTTCTTTAGTGTCAATGTAGTTGCCAGGAAACCAGAAAAGAATACACCCGAAACCAACCCCTATATGCAAAAATTTCTTGAACTCACCTCCTGGAGGCCGGACGTTCTTACGGTTTTTGCCGGTAGGCTCAATTATCCCCAATACAGATTTATAGATAGGTTCATGATACGCCTGATCATGTATATGACCAAAGGACCAACTGATACCTCGCAAACTTATGAATTTACTGACTGGGCAAGAGTTGATGAATTTGCAGATACTTTGGCCAAACAAAAATTAACCATGCCCAGCGAATAAAAATACTATGGAAATAGTCCTTCAAGCAGACAAGTTAATTACAAAAATTTGACTGACACTTTCACGCCAGAATAGTCGAGAAGGAAAATATGTTAGTTATTTGGATTCTTTGCTTACCGTCTAAAATTGCCTTTCTTCAGCTGTATTTGTAAAATTAGCTTGATCTGGGGCAAATCGCGCTTACGCTCGCTAGTCTAGAGAAAGTGGGCAAACCTGCACCGCCAAAAATTTATGGGAGAATTAAATGAAATTGGGAACACTGGCGCTTAAGAGTGCTCTAATATCAGCCGTAACGGTCTTATCTAGTGCTGCAATGGCAGGCACAAAAGTCGGAATGATAACCACATTGTCTGGAGGGGGTGCAGGCCTTGGAATTGATGTTCGCGACGGATTTATGCTTGCAATCAAGCAATCAGGCCGCAGCGATATTGAAGTGGTAATCGAAGATGACCAACGCAAACCTGACATCGCAGTACAACTTGCAGATAAAATGGTGCAATCAGAGAAAGTGGATGTTCTTACCGGTATCATTTGGTCCAATCTCGCAATGGCAGTCGTACCGTCTGTGACCGCACAGGGAAAAATATACCTTTCGCCCAATGCCGGGCCTTCGCCACTCGCCGGTGCTGGTTGCCATCCAAATTATTTCAATGTTGCATGGCAGAACGATAGCCTGCATAATGCAGGCGGCGCTTATGCACAATCTGAAGGCTATAAAGATGTGTTTATCATGGCGCCAAATTATCCAGCGGGGACAGATGCTTTAAATGGCTTTAAAGCTCTTTTTGAAGGAGATGTGGCTTCTGAGGTTTACACAAAACTGGGACAAACCGACTATGCCTCTGAAATTGCCCAAATCCGTGCCAGTGGTGCTGATGCTGTTTATTTCTTTCTACCCGGCGGCATGGGTATCTCTTTTCTGAAACAATACTCCGGAAGCGGTGTAGATATTCCTGTTATCGGACCTGCCTTCAGCTTTGATCAAGGTATCCTGCAGGCTGTTGGAGCTGCTGCACTTGGCGTGCGAAATACATCCCAATGGAACAAAGACATAAATACCCCAACCAATAAGGCTTTTGTCGGCAGCTTCTTAGCTGAGTACGATCGTCTACCTTCACTTTATGCAAGTCAAGGCTTTGATACAGCCAATCTTTTGCTCAGTGCATTGGAGACTGCTAGTGTATCGGACAACATAGGCTTCCGTTCTGCCCTGAAAGCGGCAAATTTCACATCCGTTAGGGGAGACTTTAAATTTGGGTCAAACAACCACCCAATCCATAATGTCTACATCCGCGAAGTTGTAAGAGAGGGCGATATATTTACCAACAAGATTATCGGTAAAGTTCTCAGCGACCATGGTGATCCCTATTCCAAAGACTGTAAAATGTGAGCATCCCGGTCGGGCCGTAATTACGGCCCGACCAAAAAGGGCTTTTTATAAATGACATTTGTTTTACTCGCTGAACAAATCCTTAATGGCATACAGTTTGGCATCATGCTGTTTCTAATGGCGGCAGGCCTGACGTTAATTTTTGGTGTTATGGGTCTTATAAACCTTGCTCATGGGTCTCTTTATATGATTGGTGCCTTTTCTGCTGCTGCGGTTGCAGGTATGACAGGTTCCTTCATTCTGGCACTGCTTGCAGCCCTAACGGCATCAGCGGCCGCCGGCGCCTTAGTCGAGCTACTAGTCATTAGACGCCTCTATAACAAAGATCATCTGGACCAAGTCTTGGCAACGTTTGCGTTGATCCTGATTTTTTCCGAAGGCACGAGATGGATTTTTGGTTCCTTCCCACTTTTTCTTGATATACCAGATCCTTTGTCAGGGCCTGTGACCATTCCTGGCGGCATTCAATATCCACTCTACCGTTTGGTTTTGATCGGTGCCGGTCTCTTCATTTCAATTGGCCTTGGCTTTATGATAACAAAGACGCGTATTGGCATACAAATACGCGCAGGCGAAAATGATCGCGAGATGATTGCGGCATTAGGCATAAATATATCAGGCCTTTATACTCTTATATTTTCTCTCGGCGCTGCATTGGCTGGTCTCGCCGGGGCTTTGGTCGGAGCGATCCAATCGGTTCAAGTTGGCATGGGCGAACCTGTCCTTATCCTCGCATTTGTCGTTATCGTAATTGGTGGTATCGGCTCGATCAAAGGCGCTTTAATCGGAGCACTTCTGGTTGGGCTGACCGATACATTAGGAAGTATCTTTCTGCCTGAACTTCTGAAGCTTGTGACAGATCCATCAACCGCGACATCCATCGGTTCATCGCTTTCCTCGATGGCAATTTATATTTTGATGGGGGCAATTTTGATCTGGCGGCCCACAGGTTTGTTCGGAATAAAGCCATGATGCGCGAGTATTATCTCAACACAATCATATTAGGCATCTTTATCATAATTCCTATTTGGGCTTTCATCATGGATGAGCCCTTTACAATAACATTGATGACGCGGGCCGCTATTTTTGCTTTGGCTGCGGTGGGATTAAACATCGCTTTGGGGTTGGGAGGGCTGGTCAGTCTGGGACATGCCACTTTCTTTGGAATTGGCGGCTACTCAATGGGTATTCTGGCATATCATGCACAGACCTTTACGCCTTTGATGGAGTGGCCGATTCTAGTTTCTGGCAGCAAATTAATGCCCTTAATCTGGATCAATGCCGTCATAATGTCAGCCGTTGCCGGTCTCCTTATCGGTATCTTGTCGCTACGTACTTCTGGCGTCTATTTTATTATGATCACACTGGCTTTTGGCCAGATGTTCTTTTTCTTCTCAATCAGCTGGTCAGCCTATGGAGGTGAAGATGGCCTCTCTATATATATTCGCAACAGCTTTCCTGGCCTCAACACACTAGTCCCAATACATTACTATACTTTGTGCATCACGCTTTTATGCGCCGTATTATGGATAAATTCACGCCTTATAAAATCACCATTCGGCATTGCCTTAAATGCAGCGCGTCAAGTTCCTGCTCGAGTAGAAACAGTTGGGCTAAACCCAGTGAGACTCAAGCTCGCAGCATTTATTATGTCCGGCACAGTAACCGGCCTAGCAGGGGCACTATTTGCTGACCTCAACCGCTTTGTAAGCCCAACGATGTTCAGCTGGCAAACAAGCGGAGAGATCATGGTGTTTGTCATCATTGGTGGAGTTGGCCGTCTGTTTGGCCCTGTTGTGGGGGCATTGGTTTTTGTTGCCCTAGAACACTGGCTTGGCGGTCTTAGCGATTTTTGGCATATCTACCTCGGCCTTTTATTGTTAGGAATTGTACTATTCGGGCGCGGCGGCCTCATCGGAATGATATGTGGCGAGGCGCGCTTACATGAATAATATTGTGCTTTCTACAAAAGGGTTGACCAAACATTTCGGCGCGTTGAGTGCTAGCAAAAATATTACACTGGACCTGAGAGTAGGCGAAATACACGCAATCATCGGGCCAAATGGTGCAGGAAAATCAACCTTCATTTCTCAGGTTTGCGGCAGTATTAAGCCGGATAATGGGACCGTACATTTCCTTGGTCGCGATGTGACCCAAGAAACAGTGCGCGATCGCGCTCAAGCCGGCCTTGCGCGATCCTTCCAAATTTCCGCTTTGGCGATGGAGGACAGCGTTTTACAAAACGCGTTGCTCGGCGCACTTGGTGCATCGCGCAACCCTTGGAGATTTTTAAGTCCTGCGCTTGGCAATAAAATGCTTGTAGAGCAAGCTAAACATGCGCTTGACCGCGTAGGACTTTCGGATCACGCAAACAAACGCGCGTCTGAATTAAGCCACGGCCAACGCCGCCAGCTAGAAGTGGGCATCGCTCTGACACTATCTCCAAAAGCTTTTGTCATGGATGAGCCTATGGCTGGACTGGGTTTTGAGGGATCTATGAAAATGACTAGTTTTCTGAATAGATTACGCCAAGAAGCCCCGATCCTTCTTGTGGAACATGATATGGAAGCTGTCTTTGCCCTTGCAGATCGAATTAGTGTACTCGTGTACGGTGAAGTGATCGCTACAGGTACAGTTGAGGAAATTCGCGCCGACCCGTATGTTCGGGATGCCTATCTGGGGGAAGAGCTATGAGCTTATTGCAACTATCTGATGTTTCTGCCTCTTATGGGGCCAGCCAGGCACTCTTTGGGGTGGATCTGGATATTGCAGAGGGCCAAGTTGCCGCATTAATGGGGCGCAATGGTATGGGAAAATCTTCCACTGTTAAATGCATCTGCAGAATGCTGCCGTCAAGCGGCCATATCTTCTTTGCGGGGCAAGACATAACCAATATGCCAAGCCACCGCGCGGCGCGTCTTGGGATTGGCCTAGTTCCAGAGGGCCGCCGCTGTTTCAAAGATCTAAGTGTTTATGAAAACCTCGTTGCGGCCCAACAAGCAGGTTTATGGAATTTTGCAAAAATCGTCGATCTATTCCCCCGTCTTGGTGAACGCGAATCTCAGCTGGCGGCTTCACTTTCCGGCGGGGAACAACAAATGCTTGCCATTGGTCGCGCCCTGATGACCAATCCAAGACTGCTCATTCTGGACGAAGCGACAGAAGGCTTGGCCCCCTTAATCCGGCAGGAAATTTGGAGCGTCATTTCCAAATTAAAATACGACATCGGGCTATCTATTCTCGTGATTGATAAATCACTTAAAGAGCTTCGGTCCGTTTGCGACAAAGCTGTGGTTATAGAACGTGGGCTGACCGTCTGGAGCGGCCAAATGAAGGACCTAAACCAAGATGTGGCCGAAAAATATCTAGGTGTTTAGAGAGCGCTATACTTATCCCAAGATGTGCCTCTTTCACCCTCCCTGCGTATTTTAAACAAACAGCATGCGTAAAATAAGAAAAATAACTCCCGACAAAACGGCCGCTGCTGGGACAGTAATAATCCAAGCCGCAATAATTGTCATAAAGTGAGAGTATCTGACCAATTTACGTCTTTTGCGCTCTTCCGATGCCATAAACTGACCGGGCTTCCCTATCGCAAGCTTTTTACGAATACGCCACTCTGCTTCATATTCCCTATAAAAACCAACGCCAAATACTGCACCAACAGCGATATGTGTAGAGCTCACGGGCAAACCGGCCCAAGACGCCACAATAACCGTGATCGCCGCTGAAAGGGAGACACAATAGGCGCGCATCGAATTCAACTTCGTGATTTGGCTGCCGACCATTCGGATTAGTTTGGGACCAAAAAGAAAAAGACCGAAAGAGATACCAAAAGCCCCAATCAGCATGACCCATAGAGGAATAGCCACTTTGGTTGCAGCATCGCTAAACTCCATAGCATGCACGATCGCAGCCAATGGGCCTACTGCGTTGGCAACGTCATTAGCACCATGTGCGAAAGAAAGGAGTGCGGCCGAAAAAATCAGTGGAATAGTAAACAAAGTTTTAAGCGACTTATTGCGATTTTCAAGACCCTCAGACTGCTTGCGAATTGCAGGGCGTGTTAGTGCATAGAACAGTAAACCTATTCCTACTCCAATCAACAAAGCCGTCGGTAGATCAACCTTTATAACGCGTTTTAGACCTTTTAGAGCAAGATATGAGGCGAAAGCTGCAGCCATAATGGCCATCAACACTGGTACCCAACGCCGCGCTGCGGCAATCTTATTGTCCTTATAGACAATATGGCGTTTGATAAAGGCAAGAAATACTGCCGCAATTAGGCCACTAAGTACAGGCGAAATCACCCAGCTTGCAGCAATTTTGCTCATTGTAGGCCAGTTAACCGCAGAAAACCCAGCCGCAGCAATACCCGCACCCATGACACCACCAACTACCGAATGTGTCGTCGAAACAGGTGCGCCAAAAAAAGTGGCCAAATTGACCCAAAAAGCCGATGAGATCAAAGCCGCCATCATAGCGAATATAAAAATTTCTGAATCTGCAATGCTGATTGGATCAATGATTGCCTTTGAGATTGTACCAGCCACATCTCCGCCAGCAAGAAGGGCCCCCGCGCTCTCTGCAATAGCAGCAATTAAGATAGCGCCCCCCATGGTCAGCGCATTCGTACCGACGGCCGGACCCATATTGTTAACCACATCATTTGCCCCAATATTAAGCGCCATATAGCCGCCAAATATCGCAGCAACAACGATAATGAGAGAAGGACGTTCTTCAAAGAATAAGGTAGATCCGATTCCAGCAATCACTAAAAATGCAAGAGATATAACAATACCAACAAGCGGTCGCGAAACATACTGTGTTGCCAATTCTACTTGGCTGAAACGCCCCAGATCTCGATCCAAGGTTTTCCACTGATTATTTAAGGGATCAGACATTTGGACCTTTCATAAACAGCAACAAAATCATATTTCTGGGGCGGAGATAACCGTGTTGGGTTTAATGCAAGGACAAAATTAATGCGACTTTAAATCATGCCTATGATTTTTTTTAGCTCTGGCTCTAAGACCAATTCAATCGCCTCCGCTTTGCTGACCCAGCGTCGCTTTCGCTTATCACTCTCTGGAAACTGATCCTCTAATGTATCAACATTGACAGAATAAACATCCACAAGACATGGCAGTTCTGTCCCATTGCTTTGCACCTTTTTGTATGAATACTCTCCAATCACATTGCCTTCGATGCGGCCTTTGCGAACACCAGCCTCTTCCCAAGCCTCCTCCAAAGCGGTTTGCGGAAAATCTTTGCCTTCAATAGGCCAACCTTTCGGTATAATCCAACGTCTCGATTTTAGGCTGGTGACCAGTAAAATTTCTTTTCCTGAAATACCTTTTCGGATACATAGCGCTGCAACTTGCCGAAAGCTTGGACGCCCGACTATGGGAGCTAACGCCCCTACTATTATCTTCGGAACCCATGCAAATTTTTCTAACACTTTAAGCCTGACTTAATTTTTCCTATATTATACAATATGTTGTGAAAGATTACAACGTTGCATACAAAATGACCAATAGTCGGTGGCAGAGTGGAAATTTTAAGAGTCTAATCAATCGCTTAAAAGTATTTCGCACCAAAATAAACTGAACTATTTAGCGTCCATTTATACTGTAAAAGATTTTTCTATCCTCAAAACTACAGATGTAAATAGCCCACTTAAAAATGTATTCCCAAAATAATTTTTTTTTGTTCCTGCCATAGACTATAATTAAGCATACATATTGGAGTGATCACAACGCCAATCCGCAAACTAGTCTTCAAAATGAAAAGCTCCATAGCTAGACCTTAAAATTCATAGGTTTACCATTTCGAAACCCAATTCAAGAAGAGTTATCAAATTGTGGGCTCCGATCAGCAAAATTTTCGCAGCATGTTCTCACATTAGAAGGTCACAGTTCTTAAATATTTCAAAGCTTCGGTGGACTGCATTTAACAAAGGTCTTTAACCATCAAAGTTGGGGCTTGCGTTCCTATTTGGGACGGAAGACAATCTGCAAAGTCAAATATGTGAATTCATTGGGTTCTATAAATTTTGTTTGAAAATGTCCAAGACAGTTTTGGTAAGGGAAAGGAACCACAATGCATGATCTTTTGATAAAAGACGCTCTTTTTGTGACGTGCGATAGCAATCATAAAGTTGTTTATGACGGGATAATGGCAGTCAGCAATGGTCGCATAACAGCTTTGGAGTCCAATAAAAGCAATGCAGGCCTTCAGCTTCAAGCCCATCAAACGCTGTCGGCAAAAGGACGGCTTGTTATGCCCGGGCTGATAAATATGCATTGCCATGCAGGGGATAGCCTCTTTAGAGGGCTGGTCGAAGGTTTAACGCTAGAAAGTTGGCTCGGAAAAGTCTGGGTCGCCGAGAAGGCAACCCTGACTAAGCACACGACCTACCTTGGATCGATACTGGGACTGGCTGAAAACCTCCTTGCGGGCGTAACGACTGTTATGGATATGTTTTGGTATCCGAACGAAACGGTACGGGCGGCGAACGATTTGGGTATGCGTCTTTCGACGGGTGGTATTTTCTTTGACTTGCCCGGAATCGGCGACAGGGTGCATGTCAATTACATAACAGAAGCTGAAAAGTTTATGGCAAAGCATCAGGAAAGTGAAACTATCTTTTCCGCAACCCTACCGCACGGTTCTTACACGGTTAGCCCCAAAAATTTGAAAGATGCCAAAGCAATCAGCGATCGTTACGGCGCCTTATTTAGCACCCACGCAGCGGAAACACAGGCAGAGCAGGCGGATATTTCAACCCGTTATGGAAAATCTGTAATCCGGCACCTTCATGCGCATGGCCTTCTTGGACCAAAAAGCATTCTTGCCCATTGTGTGCATGTTGATACAACTGAAATCAATATGATGGCCGATAGTGGGACAATTGTAGCCCATAACCCAATGTCAAACCTCAAACTGGGTTCCGGTATAGCACCAGTCTCTCAAATGCTGAAATCAGGCATCAAAATGACCCTTGGGACTGATGGTGCGATAAGTGGCAATGATCTGGACATGTGGCTTACAATGCGGCTGGCGGCAAGTCTACCAAAAGGGATAATGATGCGCGCAGATGTTGTTACTGCCAAAGAAGTCCTTCACATGGCAACCTTAAACGGTGCAGAAGCTTTGGGGCAAAGTAAAAATCTGGGTAGCCTTGAGCCAGGTAAAGCTGCGGACTTCATTGTGCTGGATTTAAGTTCAATACACGCAGTACCAATGTTCGATCCGATCACCCATTTGGTCTATTCGACTTCCAAATCTGACGTCCGTGATGTTTTTGTCGATGGCAAGAAAGTGGTTAGTGATGGTAAGGCCACTAAAGTAAATATGGATCAAAAACTCAGAAATGCGAATGCATTAGCGCCTTCGATAAAAGCGAGTGTGGAGTAGTATTTTATGACTTTGTCAGTTGATGAAAGAGTAGTGCAAGTTTCAACAGCGCGCAGTATGCTCGAGGAAATAATTTTGAGCCCTCTTGATGCGATCTTGATCCTTGGATCTGGACTAGGTGGGTTAGTTGACACTGTCAAACCAGAGAATATCATCGAATATCGCCAAATACCGGGCTTTGTGACCTCCACAGCGCCCTCCCATGCCGGGAGATTGATTATAGGAGAATTAAGCGGACGACGTATTGGCATTATGCAGGGCCGCATGCATCTCTATGAAGGTTGGAGCCCGATTGAAATTGCTCTGCCCATCCGAGTTTTACGCGCGTTGGGTGCAACACGTCTGGTTGTAACAAATGCGGCTGGCGCGCTGAACACCAACTTTAACCCAGGTGAAGTGATGCAAATACTAGATCATATAAACCTAACAGGACAAAACCCTCTTATTGGACCACATGATGACCGCCTAGGCCTACGCTTTCCCGATATGTCAGATGCTTATGAAGGCTCTGTTCAAACCATATGTCAAAGGTGTTTTGACAATGCAGGTATTCCTCTGCAACGCGGTATTTACGTCGGTATCACCGGCCCATCGCTTGAAACATCGGCAGAGCGACGCTTCATGCGGCAATTGGGTGGCGATGCAGTCGGCATGTCGACTGTAATGGAAGTGATTGCAGCCAAACAAGCCGGCTTTGAAGTTGCAGGTCTCTCAGCTATCACGAACAAAGCAGACGGAGGGCTAGGTCAACAACCGGATACAATCGAAGAAGTTCTAGCCCACGCCGCAGTCGCCGGAAATAAAATACTTAGAGTTTTACCCTCTCTGTTGCGCGCATGGGAGCTAGATAAAAAGGCAACTCCTGTATGAATAGGCCTTCGTCTCTAAACGAACCACTTAGCCTTAAGGGTCGTCGCGCCCTTATAACTGGCTCTGGTCAGGGCATCGGGCAAAGCATTGCGCGCAAACTAGCCCATGCAGGAGCACAAGTAATCCTGCATGGGCGTAAGGACACGGCCGCCCTTCGGGATCTATCTGAAGAATTGCGTGCTCTTCCTTGGGGTAACGGCCTGATTCTAGCAGATTTGAGCACCACGCAAGGATGCACCGCCTTAATACAAGAGGTCCAAGACAACTATGGCCAGTTGGAGCTTTTGATCAATAACGCTGCCAATCAAGGAACTTCCGCCCTGTATGATCTCGATCCAGATAACGTCATAGAAATGTTGTCAACCAATATAGCAGCACCAATGCTTCTGACTCGCGATTTTGTACGCCAAGCCAGACCAGGGGCGGCCATTGTGAATATCTGCTCGATCGAAGCCACTCGGCCTAGTCTTGGACATAGTCATTACGCCAGTAGTAAGGCTGGTCTTTTACAATTCACACGAGCGGCTGCGCGCGAGCTTGGCCCAAATGGCATACGCGTCAATGCGGTTTGCCCAGGCTTGATTGATCGACCTGGCCTCTATGAAGACTGGCCAGAAGGCCGAAACAGCTGGATCCAGAATGCCCCCTTGCGGAGGGTTGGCACTGCAAATGATGTCGCAGATGCAGTTTTATTTCTCGCCAGCGATGCCTCTGGATTCATCACCGGTAGTTCCCTCAATGTGGATGGTGGGATGGATTGTATTTCAGGTTGGTAAAGGGGACAGAGCAATGGCAAAACTGAATGCAACTAAGTTGGATAGTGCTGAGAGTAACGAGTTTTGGACAAAAGAAAGATGCTTTATAACAGAATTGATGAATTCCCCAAATCTGCCAAGCGCCTCATTAGCTCTTGCCCGAGTAGACCCAGGTGTCACGACACAGCTTCACGCATTAGACGGGTTAAGCGAAACCTATACAGTCAGAAAGGGTACGGGCCTTGCGGAGGTAAATGGTCAAGTTCACCGTCTAAATTGCGGTGACAGCCTGTTGATACCATCCGGAGCTTCACAGCGGATCACAAATGACGGAAATGAGGACCTTGAGTTTTACTGCCTTTGTACGCCACGATTTGAAGCCAATTCGTATGTCAATTTGGAAAGCTAACCACAGTATTGGCCACACACTTTTCCAAAACAATTCAAGCCGATCTATGGATCCAAATTAGAAAAGGCGACGCAATAACACACATCTTAAGGGCCTTTCGTGCGGGCCCAATTAGTGATGGGATGATCTTAAATAGAGAAAGGCCAGCAACAATTGCATTTTAAATCATTCTTTAATTTGCAAAGCGCGCTCCTACCAAATAGCTTGCAGTATGATCAGGCTACACACTAAGCATAGCCTTTCACCCAATTCACCAAATTACATCAATCTAGAATGGTTCCTGATGCCAAAGCAATTAACATCTATTTTTTTCACGATCAAAAAGCCTGTTCAGTAAGACATTCCTTGCAAAAGATTGCTTTACTCAATTTTCCCGAACTTGTTTAGGGTAAAGCGTCAGCTATCAATGTTGGAACTGCAAATTTTGGCATAATCTGTGCGCAGTATTCGGTCAGCTTGTCAAAATCAAAACTCGTGTTGCTTCCAAGGACAATGATGACCAAAAATCTTTCCTCGCTGACAGATTCATAAGTCTTAACGCCGATGACCACACTTTCCAATGAAGAAATAATAAAAACCCTTCAGGATTACGTAAAGTCTGCACTCTTCCCATTTAAATATCCACGATCCATTGTCTTTATTGATGCCCTGCCGAAGATACAGACTGGCAAAATTTAGGACTTTTTACTAAAGAACACCTCAGCTTCCTGACATACAATTCCCCAATCGGAGACTTCAATGACTATTCAAACAATGCAGCCTGACGAGCCGGCCCTTGCAAAAGGCTATTCGAATGGCATGCTCGCCGCTGATGGAACTTTGCATCTAGGCGGCCAGGTTGCTTGGAAAGCTGATCAGATATTTGAAACTTCTGATTTCATCGGCTAAATAGAACAGACACTTCGCAATATCGTCACTGTTCTCGAGGCAGCGGGTGACCGAACTTGTGATGTCGCAAGTCTAACTTGGTTCGTATTTGATAAAAAAGAATATGTAGCGCGCCAACCGGAAGTAGGAGAAGCATACCGTCGTATTTTAGGACGCCATTTTCCAGCCATATCACTTCTTGTTGTCGCGGGACTTGTCGAAGATGCGGCTGTTATCGAGATAGAAGCAACAGCCTATATTGGGCACAGCTAATACGTTAATTTGCAGCACTCAGAATGATTGAATAGCGGTTCACACGCTATCTTTATTCGTTTATTAGGTACATTGATTTTAAGATCGGCAAACAGCCCAACGGACATCAGTGCTTTGGAATAGGGGCGTATGGCTTAAAATACTGACCTGAGATCAAAACAAAATCGTATACCGTCCTTTTCCAAACATCTGCAGAAGGCCAATGTACAACAAAGCTTTAGTTTTTAAATTTATCGGCTGGCTTTCAGTTCGCGATAGCCATAAGCAGTGAGAGTGAGTGGCGATACCCTGATGTGGGTTTTAAAGAACCAATCGAAATCAGTTCCAGGAGTGTTTCAGTGTGATGAAATCCGACATAGGCCTCATAGGGCTTGGCACAATGGGTGCCATGCTTGCGTTAAATATCGCTGAAAAAGGGTTCAAGGTATCCGTGTTTAATCGCACGACCAAAACGACTCGAGAATTCTCAGAAACTGCCGGCCCGCTGTCAGAAATGATCACGCCATGCGAATCACTGGAAGATCTAATCGCAACAAGCAAAAAGCCACGGGCGATCATTTTGATGGTGCCAGCAGGCACAACCGTAGATGAGCAAATAGCGGCCCTACGCCCCCTGTTGGATAATGAAGATATGATCATAGATGCAGGAAACGCCAATTTTCATGATACCAACCGACGCGCAGCCGAAGCTGTAAGTGCGGGCACCCACTTCCTCGGAATAGGCGTTTCGGGTGGAGAAGAAGGCGCACGGCATGGTCCTTCTATAATGGTAGGCGGCTCCGAGGCCTCATGGAATCGAGTTTCTCATATTCTTGTAGCGATTTCGGCAAAATACGACGCGACACCTTGCGCAACTTGGATGGGTGAAGGCGGAGCCGGACACTTCGTCAAAACTGTCCATAATGGGATTGAATACGCAGATATGCAGATGATCGCCGAAATATATGGCGTGATGCGTGACGGTATGAAGCTAAACACGACCGAATGTTCTGAAATTTTTGCTGGCTGGAATACCGGTCCACTGCAATCCTATTTGACTGGAATTTCTGCTAAAGTCTTAGCAGCAAAAGATCATAAAACGGGGCAACCTATGCTGGATATCATCGTTGATCGGGCCGGCCAAAAAGGAACAGGCCGTTGGACGGCCATTGAAGCCCAACACTTGGCTGCTGCCATTCCCGTGATTGAAGCCGCCGTAACGGCGCGCAATCTGTCTGCTCAATTGGAGATGAGACAAAACGGTGAAAACCTGTTTGGTTCAGCGCCAACGATACTGCCCGAGGGCAGCCTAAGCGTTGATAATTTAGAAGCGGCTTTAATTGCTGGAAAGGTTTTGTGCTATACTCAGGGCTTTGCTCTTTTATCCGCAGCCAACCCAGTCTTTGGCTGGTCCTTACCTTTGCCAGAGATTGCGAAAGTCTGGCGAAAAGGATGTATTATCCGTTCGTCAATGCTTAACGATATGGCCAGTGCCTTGTCACAATCGCCCGATCGCAACCTGATGTTTGCTCCATTTTTTACCAATATTCTCAATTCAAACCACAATGCCCTGCGCAAGGTAGTGGCGACAGGCATAACATATGGCCTCCCTTTACCTGCACTCGCATCTGCACTCTCATATTTCGACATGATGCGTACAAGCCGCTCAACCGCCAATATGATCCAAGCCCAACGCGATTTCTTTGGCGCCCATAGCTTTGAACGCTTTGACGAAGACGGGGCGCATCACGGTCCATGGGGCAGCCATTAAAGGTTCACACGACCAGCTCTATACGAGTATTGCCATTTGTTAAACTGGGCAAATACAGGTCGTTACAGCAACTGCCTTACATTTTATGGACACTGCAATGCAAATGCCCTAACGCACTCTAATGGTAGAATTTCCCAAATCGCGGTTTTTTGATCGCAATACCCAACCAAGCATGTTCACGCTCGTTCTTCTGGCAAGCATCTCTGTTTTGGCGATGAACAGTTTCTTACCAAGCCTTCCAACTATGGCAATACATTTTGGCTCTACAACCGCCATCATGGGACTGTCAGTTGCAATTTACTTATTTTCCAGCGCAATTCTGCAGCTTTTGGTTGGACCTTTGTCAGATACAATAGGCCGTAGGCCTGTTTTATTACCGTCTCTGGCAATATTTACTTTTGCAAGCTTTGCCTGCGTCTATGCGCCAAATACCGAAACCTTTATGACTTTACGCGTTATTCAAGCCTTTTCAGCCTGTGCCATGGTAGTAGCGCGCGCGATTGTACGAGACACGAATGACACAATGACATCTGGATCAAAAATTGCATATATTTCTATGGGTATGGCAGTTACACCGATGTTTGCACCAGCTCTAGGTGGAGCTTTGGATGGCTGGTTTGGCTGGCAAGCTAATTTCTGGATGATCGGTGGCTTTGGAACACTGATTTGGATTATAACTTACTTTGATCAAGGCGAAACTGTTCCTATAAAAACAACTGGATTTATTAAGCAGTTCAGCGAATATCCCGAATTAATAACCTCAAGGCGTTTCTGGGGTTACTGTTTAGCATCGGCCTTCAGCGCTGGCTCCTTTTTTGCATATCTCGGTGGAGGACCATTTGTTGGTTCAGTTGTATTTGATCTAACCCCAGAGAAACTTGGTATTTATTTTGGAGCACCAGCAATTGGATATTTCACAGGCAATTTCCTTTCAGGACGGTACACAACTCGCTTTGGCATTGACCCGATGATCCTATGGGGCCTAAGCATTATATTCGTTGGAATGTCACTTTCATTAATATGTGCATATCTCGGCTATAGTAGCGTCGAGGGTTTTTTTGGATTTATGATTTTTATAGGCTTGAGCAATGGATTATGTATTCCAAATGCAACAGCTGGAATGTTGTCAGTACGGCCATATTTAGCTGGAGCCGCATCTGGTTTGGGCGGATCTATCTCAATTGCGGGAGGAGCAGCACTATCAACGTTAGCAGGAGTACTTCTAGTTCCTGGGAGCACAGAGTTGCCTTTATTACTTCTGATGTGGACATCATCATTATGTGGCGTCGGCATTATCTTATACGTGCGTCGACGCAATAAGATGTTGCAGATCAACACTTAACCAAAAAACACCTAGTTAATAGTATTGGCCCAAAAATATTTGGGCTTGCTATCTTATTAAGATCAATGCAGCCCTATAACATGAAATATGAAACTTTGATCATAGGCGCCGGTGCAGCGGGAATGATGTGCGCGGCACATACCAAAGGACGAGTTCTTTTGGTCGATCACGCCAAAGTTCCTGGCGAAAAAATTCGGATTTCTGGTGGTGGACGTTGTAACTTTACAAATCTGCATACCACGCCGGAAAATTTCCTCTCACGGAACAAGCATTTCTGTAAGTCGGCTCTAGGACGCTATGCCCAGTGGGATTTTATTGAAATGGTTGAAAAGCACCGCATCGCTTATCACGAAAAAACCCTAGGACAGCTTTTTTGCGATGGTTCAGCCAAACAAATTATAACAATGCTACGCGATGAAATGGACAGTGCTAAGACAGAACTGCGCCTGCGCTGCTCGGTATCAGAATTGCGCAAAACCGAGAGCGGTTTTGAGGCTACGCTTGAACAGGATGGCCAACGCAGCGTAGTACTTTCAACCCAGCTGGTAATAGCAACGGGGGGAAAGTCTATTCCAAAGATGGGCGCTACCGACTTTGCATATGACGTTGCCAAACAATTCAAAATCGCTGTGACAGAGACGCGCGCAGCACTTGTCCCACTGACCTTTTCAGATGCGCGCTTTAAGCCGCTGGCAGGAACCGCCTTACCTGCACGTATTAGCAATTCCAACGCCAGCTTTGACGAAGGGATGTTATTTACTCACCGTGGACTGTCTGGACCTTCAATACTTCAAATTTCATCCTTCTGGCGCGAGGGGGAGACGCTTTTTGTCAACCTGATCCCCAATCTAGAACTGGTGGATTTACTACGCAGCCAAAGGCAAGAGCAAGGCAAACGCAAATTAACGACAGTGCTTACCCATTATTTACCAGCTCGGTTAGTAGAGTTCCTCAGCGGGCCTCTGGCGCTATCAGGGAAACTTGCGGACCAGTCAGATGCGCGTTTGACCGAGCTTTGCAAGGCCCTATCGGCTTGGTCGCTCACTCCGAGTGGATCTGAAGGATACCGCACTGCCGAAGTGACACTCGGCGGTATTGATACCGATATGCTGTCATCAAAAACAATGATGTGTAAAACTGTACCAGGCCTCTATTTCATTGGCGAGGCCGTCGATGTTACGGGGTGGCTTGGTGGATATAATTTTCAATGGGCATGGTCGTCGGGGTGGGCAGCAGCGCAAGCAATAGCCAGCAACCAAACTTCATGCATCCTGAATAGAGGTGCTTACTCTTCATTCTCGGGATAAAACGATATGAAAAATTGGTGAGCGCAGTATAGCGTTATTGAAGCCGCAAATATTGCCCAAATTTCGTTCTGTCCATAGATTTCTAAAAGCGTCCAAATCAAACAGGCAGATACAACGCCAATGCGACGCCAAAGTGGAATAAAAAAAGGAATCTGTACGTTAATAAATTTATGAGCCATATAAAATCCTAAGTGACGGTGTTGTAAATATTACTTTTATTTGTCTTCATTTTTTTTATGGAAAAGAAAACTCATATCAGATTTTGGCCCCCTCTTTGTAAAAGAGATTGCGCTTAATACCCAAAATAGAACTCCCAAAAGAAAACCATAAGGAATAATGTTTCTATTAATTGGAATAACGTCGAGGTGTACCAAAAGGCTCACAACGACACTTACCACCGATGCAATCATTAACCATCGTTCCATTATCTACTCCTTAAATTCATATCTGTAACACCTTTAGTATTGCTTAACTCGTCATATCTGCCCAACAAATGATCAACACAATAAAGCCGTGAAGGCTCTCCACTTAATTGTAAATTTAAGCCTTTTAATCAAAGTAGCGACATATTGTTGCAAAATCATCCCTATCAAGTCTCATCTTTGACAGCGCAAACATTTCTCATACTTCACTCCCTGCAAACCCGTTGTAAACCTAAAAGCATTTCAATAAGCTAGTCTCTATATCTATAATTTAATTAAAATTTCAGAACAAAAGTACTGCTTGCACAATAGTACAAAAACTTCCTTGATATGTTCAATACCTCCACCAATGCGGTATCCACTTTTCAAAAAACGATTTTCTTGACATTTAGGTTGACGCTAATGTGGCTAAGAATTCTCGACCGAACAAGATTTATTATTTACTGAGACTACTCTTTATTTAAAATAGATTGTTAATTTTAATTGTAAAAATCTACTTAAAAAATAATGTTCTAATAAATAATAAAATTCTTAATTAATATTATATTACCAAGATTTATTTAAGAACATTTGATTTTTTATCAAAACTGAACAAGAGTTAAGTAAATTATCAAACTTGTATGCAAAGAATTTTAATTACACAGAGGAAGTAAAAAACCGTTAAAAGCGAAGGTTGCAATCGTCCAATTGGGTAAAGTGAATGCATCCAAGCTTGTTCTTGAGCTAGGCTGGGTATGATCCGAGTGCATAAAGCCAACCTGTGGTGGCGATATCTGGCAAGCTGGTCATGTTGGCATTGTAATTTAAGGTTGCTTAGGCTGTTCTCATGACGATGGTTCAAGACTAGAAGTCGGTCCTAGCGATGCTTATTATTTTCGCCGGCTCGCGACGTTTGGGGCATTGAAGATGAGCCTTGCATTATGTGTGAAATAATTGCGTCTGGAAAAGACGCTCTGGGAAGTACACAGACTTAACTATCTTAAAAACTGTCCATTATTGGAAAAATCAAAAGAATGCTCAGAAGGAACTTAACCCCAAAAGCGTCTAAATTTATGATTTTGAGTATATCCAATCTCACCCGATGCTTGAAAATCACGAGCCTTTAACGTTACGGATGAAGTAGCCACCGATCAATCTAAAAATAATCAAACACTTACTACATTTTGTGTATAAAAAGATTTTTTTTATACATTTTGTTGATCAGACCTACTTCTCACTGTAGTGTTAAGGCATAAAAAGGATCCTGTAACAAGGAGGCGTAGAGTGTTAGACTATGTGGGTTCACCAATATCAGTTTGCAGCTTGGCAACAGGCACAACTATGAATGGTAAAATTATTTCAATAACTGAAAATGAAGATGAGGCCGAAATTACTTTCAGCACAAATGGTACAAGGTTCACAATTGTAAGAGAAAATAGTTCAGGTCATTGGTACGAAAAATCAAAAGGAACTCGCTATAAAATCTAAATCATTGATAACTGAACAACAGATTATCGTTGTTTACATTCCTTGATATATAAAATCGCATATTCCGTGGCTTTACGTTGTTTCGTTGAGTACACATCATCCATAATTTTATCATAATCTGCCAAAAATTGTTTTGAAAAAGCTCCATCATTTGTCATGGTAGCTGCGGTCTCTACTACTGCAGCAAGTTCTTTCTTAACGTCCTCAATATCTCGACCAGTTTTGTATTTTTCGACGGCTAAAAATGCGATACGACCCAATGATGAACAATGCGCCTTAATTTGGTTTTCTAAACTGTCACCCTCTGCTGAGGCAGAAATAGCAGATATACAGAAAACAAAATTACAAAATAGGTTTTTCATAAACCGCCTCACAAAATTAATAGCCATTGATAAACCAATTATTAGAAATATAGGGCCTAAGTCCACCCTAGTCAGCTAGACGCCCGTGTATTTTTAAAAATAATACAAACCGGACATAAAGATTGACAGCATCTAACTACTTTCCAACAATATTCACCAGAGCAAAATCTTAGCTTGCTGATCGAGCAGCATATGCGTACCAAAAGATAATTAAGTGAGATGGGTTTTTATGTTTCAGAAAGGGTAATAAGTGGATATCCAAATTTTATTTGTAAAGTGGGGGCAAAAATACTCATCGGAATACCTAAATCTCTTAATGCAAAAAATCCATGAGACATCAAAACACAACTTAGAATTTATCTGCATTACCGATGAAAAGTTTGGCGTCACAAACAAGATCAAGACAATAGATTTTCCAAGGTTTTCTGTTCCTATGGAAGATCTTCTTAATTCTGGAGGCTGCAAGCTAAAGCTATCAGTTTTTTGCAAAGACCTCAAGATTGAGAATACTCCGACAATTTATATCGATTTGGATACAATGATCTTGGGTGACATCGGCAAGATCGCTGAATGGCAGGAAAATAAAAGCTCGCTGCACGGCCTGCCAAATCACTTTATCCCTCACTGGCGATTTCCATGGTTATCATGGGCCACGCCAGAAAACTGCTTTTTTATAAATAGCTCGATACTTTCATTTTATCCACAAAACCATGAAGATATATTTGCGCATTTTAATGAAGATATTAAAATACCTCAATTTCTAGATCAAAAGGATCCCAAGACCCCTTGGCATCTGAAATCAGACGAACGTTATATTAGCATGCATGAAAAGGGAAAACTCTGTGCTCTACCAAGAACACTAACCGGCAGCTTTCAAGATCTATATCTCACACCATTTCTGTGGCTTTCTAAAGTTCAGGATCAAGCAAATCATGTAATTCGCCGCAGAGCAAACCGAGTCGCTCTCACATTTCATGGTGAAGACTTCAAACCAGAAAAAGTAGCGCGACTGGAAGTTGGTGATATCGTTTCAAATGGCACACTAAAGACACGATGGGCTTACCCACAGTTTTCAGAATATTGGCAAGAATTTGAGAAACATTAACAAAAAAGCCACGCTCTAACCTTGAATGTCAGTTATCTGAAAACATTGTTTGAGCGCAAGTCAGGCGTTTCGCTGCATACAAATTTGGCTCTTAATATCTATAAAACTGCATCTATGAGGCATGCTATTTAGTTCTGTGTCTTTTTGACTTTCTTTGTTATCCACCTCGCAAACACTATCCAAATTAAACTATCTAATCTGACTTAATAGCGGTCCTTCATTACTATCAAACATAGTAATCCCACTGCATTAGCATATTCTTAGGTGTTCTAGGTCAGTCTTCAGCTTTAAATAAAATGCCTTGTAAGGAAGAGTAATTAAAAGCCAACAATGCCAGTCGTCAATTCGCTACCCGAAGGCACAATCTGCATGGAGATAAGCGAAAATCCGATGGATAAATTTACAAAGCGCGCCCCTTTGGAGATGCCAATTGGCCAATATGCAATATTTCACAATTTTCGCTGTAGCAGTTTAGGCTTTAAAGTCAGAAAATAAAGTTACCAACACTTTGCAAATAGCAAAAAGATTACTGCAAGTTACCACAGGCTAGAAAACATACGCCAAGTAATTTTGGCTGAACATTTAATGCCGCCACGCAGAAATGCAGATGCAAGTTCAGAAACTGAGAAGTTTTAAAAACTACGGTGATCATTCATAACCTGTCATCTCTAAATAGCCTCGACCTTCATGGCTACCCACAAAAGTCACCGGACCCTCCCAATAGGGAATAGACAGATCCATCCAAGCTTTTGGATTCAGTGCTGTGACTTTCACGCTAATGCCACGCTCCGGCAGGCTTACCATCCATTGGGTTGGAATACCGCGGTCAGACACTTCTGATATTACCAGCGGCTTTGCCTTAAATAGGCCATCAGAATAAGAAATAGTGTTACCGTCTGGTGCAATCCATGTCGCGGCACTAAAGGTTTTTCCCTCTTTTTGTCGTAGTTGGAAACCCATAAGCTTGGACCCCTCTTTGAACGTAAGGGAAAACCAATCCCAACCTAATTGAGTGTCTGCTAAAGGCTGGGATGACCACTCTCGATCTAGCCACGCTTCTCCAGTCACCTCAATCTCGCCGTCAGGAAGCCGCAGGACACCCTCAATATGGAAAAAGGGCTGCGAATAGTAGTAACTTGCCCGACCATCAGCTGATTTAATTGAGTATCCATCCTTACCGTGAAAAACTAGTGGTCCCTCTGTTGTTAATACCATGTCATAGCTAAAATCAGACCCATTCGCGCGTAGTTTCAAACTGTTTAAATCTGGTCCTGTCATTTGCCAGTCATCTATCCATGCATGGAAAGGTTCTGCCTTCACACCTGCCTGCCCAATACCACCGCGTGCAAAACGCTCCTCAGTCATGTGTTGTTCAGGTGTCGTGATAGCGGCATGAGCAAACCAAACCTGTGGCGACTTCCAACCCTGAGCCTCACCTGGCGCAAGCGCCGAGCGAAAAAGGGTCCACTGTAAACCGTATGGCTTCCCATTTGGCCCACTGAGATTAGCCGTCAGATACCACCATTCAATCCTATAGTCTGGATGTGGACCATGATCAGCAGGGAACTGGAAAACCGGTTTAGGAAGTGGCTTTGCAAATCCGTCAGCATCAGTTCCCAAACCAGAAAACCCCTGAGCCTTCAATGCAAAGGGAAAAAGGCAAAGAACAAATAGTAATTTAACGTTCATTAGAAAACACCTTCAGTAAAGTTGATGGTGGGGTACGCATAAGTTTGAATGCTGGCCAAGCTGCAGCAATTAGAGCTGCGAGGACCGCATAGCAAGCAAGCTTTATATATTCGATAGGAAAAATATACATTGGCAACTGCCAACCAAATGCTTCAACATTAACTATATTTAATAAGACCCAGGCAAGCGCAAGCCCCAGTGGCAGAGCGCATAAGAAGACCAACGAAGACAATAACAAGGCGCGCAAAAGTTCCAATCTGCCAAGATCACGCCTAGTTAAACCTAGCGCCCACACCGGCGCCAGCTGAGGAATGCGTAGATCTGCAAGCGTAAGAAGGCTCATGAGCAGGGCAAATCCAGCCACACCCAACGTGAGCACATTCAATGCCCTTGTAACTTTAAACGTTCGATCAAATACCTTCATGGAGACAGCTTTAATTGCAGCCTGGTCAATCATATTTTTTGAAGAAATACCTAGATCTAAAATGATATCCTTCTTTAGGTTAACTACGTCATCAGACCTTACGCCATATTGAGCAGCATAAACGTCAGGTTGTAGATCGCGTAGTACCGCCTCAGAAACAATAACCTGCCCTTTCGGGTTACCGTAATCACCAACCACTGCTGCGATAGACATACTAAAATCTGGCGTTATTTCAACATTATCACCAACCCAAAGCTCCGCGCGCCGCGCTAATTGCTCATTGATCACAGCCGCTACTCCAAGTTCCACACGATCCCAAGCGTCAGGCGTAGTGCTTAGAAAAACCCAGCTATCCCGATAAGTTGGAGACACTCTTATTCCGAATAAGCGCACAGGTTGCCCTGCAATTTTCCGAGATGCCGCAAGAAGTGGTAAAACCTCAAGATTTTTTTTGAGCAAGTAAGCTGCCAATTCAGCGCTCTCATCAGCACTATCAACCTCAATAAAAAGTTCAGGTGCTAGGCGCTGATCCAAGAACCCAGCAAAAGTTAAACGGAAGCTCGAGACCATAGTCGATACACCAACGTTCGCAGAAACTGCTACTAGAAGTGCCATAAGCGCCAAGCTTAAGCCCGGGAGTTGGTGCCGCGTATCCGACCAAAACCAATTCCAAATTGGTGTTACGGATTTTTTTTGGATAAAATTTAGAGCAATAGTTGCCAAGACAGGCAAAGCTAGTGCTGCTCCAATCAGGAGGAAGGCGACTACGGCGAACGCAGCCAATAGCCCTGTCCCCCAAATACCCAACATCAAAGCTACACTAAGTAATATGACTGCCAAAAAGCCCAAATTTTTAACGCTAGCGGCACTTGCCATCGCCCACGCTCGAGGCCTCACACTTGCCAAAAGAGGCATTTTCCAAATCTGCCAGATCCTACCCGTAAATGCAGCACTAGAGCCCAAAAAACAAATCAAAACGCCTGAAAGCCACCATTCAGTTCGTAGCTTCAACGTACCTGGAATTTGCGCGCCGTAAAGTCCGCTCAAAGTGGCCGCAACGTCAGGCAGTAAAAGTGCTGCTATCAGATAACCAAATACAATACCCATGCCGGCACCAATCAAAGTGAAGATTAACATCTCAATAACCAAGACACCCGCCAGCAGATGCAAAGGCACACCAAGAGAACGCAGTGTACGGACAATTCCCCGTCGTTGCTCGAATGCCAAGCCAATAGTTCCGTAAACTACAAACAAACCGACTGCAAAGCTCAGGAGGCCAAAAGCTGTCAAGTTAAGATGAAAACTTTCCGTAAGTTGCGTCATATCGGTCGTTTGTAGAGAAGACTTTACACGCAACCCTGGTGCCACACTGGCTAGTTCTGGCTGTACCAATGGCTGCTCTGGTAAAATGAGTAAGTGACTAAGATCATCGCGGCGAAGTAGTCTCTGAACTATGCCCACATCACCTAGCGCCGTGCCTGGCGCTATTGCTGGGTCGATATGCACGTTAACCATACCTTGAAGCAAACGGGCCGTTTCTTTATTTCCGATAAGGGTAGGCTTATTCTCAATTCCTAGATTCGCATTTATGTAGTTAATTGACAAAATATCTAGTCCACGCGGCGCTGTAAGACTATCTAAGCCGATTAGGTGAACATCAGCCAGCTGGCCTTCAATGACTGGTGAAACTAGCCAACCAGCAAGACGTAATTGAACATAAACTTCTTGAGGGATTGAATTACCCTGCTTTGAAACCAGCTGGTCAAATTCTCCATCTCTCAACATCCCAGAAGCTGCATCATAGCTTGACCGCGCTTCAGAATTGATGGCTTGGACGCCAGACCACAAAGCGGTTGCAATTGACAAACCTGCAACTAGTGCGAGCAACTGCAAAGGGTTGCAGAACCAATGAGAGAACATGGCCTTAAGACAAGCTCGGATCATTTCAAAACGCCACAATGAAGTCGGATTTCGCGATCCATAAGGGATGAAATTTTTGGCGAATGAGTTACTATCATTAAAGCTGACCCCATTTCAGTGACAAGGCTTAGCATCTGATTTAGGACTATCGCGGCGGTTGCTTCATCAAGGTTCCCAGTTGGCTCATCTGCCAACAAAAGTTTTGGTTTCATGGCCATTGCTCGGGCGATAGCTACACGCTGCTGCTGTCCACCTGACAAAGCCTCCGGATACTTTCTTAGGTGAGGATTAAGACCTAAGGCTTCTACCAGCTGGCCAATATAATGCTCGTCTAGATGCCCAGACAAAGCGGCCTGAAAAGATATGTTCGCTGTAACTGTCAAAGACGGGATGAGATTAAATTGCTGGAATACTATCGAAACTTCACTTCGACGAATGGCAGCGCGTCCAGCGTCATTCATATTAGTCAGATTCTGCCCCAATACTCTTACATTGCCAGATGTGGGAGCTTCCAGTCCACCTGCAATATGAAGAACAGTACTTTTGCCGCTTCCTGACTCACCAGTCAGAGCAAGCGTTTTTCCAGGCTCTAATTCAAAACCTACCCCACGAAGAACAGGAACCTTACCCTCTATGTCAAGATAAGTTTTTTTTACGTCATCGAACTCTAGCACCATTTGGTTTATCCTGAGCTTATTAAAAGCAAATATGTTTCTTCTATGAATAATAGGCATATGAAGTCACAAATATCTTGCTCCTTCTATCATCCGTTTGACCGTGTTTTATATTTAATTTGACGTATTTAATTTTCCACCTGAGCTCTAGATTTATCCGGTATACCGATCCTAAACGGTAGCAAGAAATTTCATACTATTCCCATAAATTGAGCAATAAGCATTAAGCATTGGACAAGGCTTCACCTTAGATTCATGTAGCGAACATAACACCAACTTGGTAAGAACCCATAAATTAGTCTTTAATATTCAAGGAAAGATCAAGTTGCTTTGTTAGAAACATTTACGCCAACAACCCGAGGAGCAATAATACTTGTGTCTGGGATTTCTATTTTTGGGTTTTCTGACAATTTGACACTGCTGGTTTCTGACCAAGTGAGTGTTGGGCAATTCCACTTTAGTCGTTCATTAATTGCAGTTTTCATGTTAATCGGACTCGGACGCGCATTTGGAATTTCAATTATACCAATATATTGGAAACCAATTCTTGTAAGAACATGTTTTATGGTCACATCGATGCTGCTTTATTTTGGTGTTATGCCAATGATGCCCATCGCTGAAGCAGGTGCCGGTCTTTTCACTTCACCAATTTTTGTTTTAATATTTTCTGCTTTTTTTTTAAAAGAACAGATCGACTTACGAAGAATAGCTGCCGTAATAATTGGAAGCTTAGGTGTTTTAATGGTGCTTCAGCCCCATGCTGACGGATTTACGATTTACCACATCATGCCGGTATTGGCAGGCGCATGCTATGCAATAGGTTCGATTATCACTTATCGTTATCTTCGTGAGGAAAGCTCTTTAGCAATTCTTATGGTATTTATAATTAGTATAGGTTTGTGTGGGTTCGTCATAAGTACTTTGCTATCCCTCTTCCCCGTAGCACCTCATTTAGTAGAACAGGCTCCGTTCCTTTTTAAAGGATGGCAAAGGGTAGATGGCTTTTTTTGGCTTTGGATGTTTGTAATAGCAGCGGGAGCATCTTCAGCTTTATCTTTAATGACGCGGGCGTATCAATTAGCTCAAACAAGCTATGCTGCGATATTCGAATATGCTTACCTAATTTCAGCAGGACTGTTCAGTTGGTTGTTCTGGGGGATCGTGCCAAACCTTATAAGCGCCATAGGAATTTTATTCATTATTTCTGCTGGTGTTATTATCGTAATAGTACCTCAGAAGCAGAACCAGAATATGTTGGGCATTGATGACTGAAAAGTGAACCCTATCAAAAAAATCAAACACGCAAAATTAGAACTAAATAATTATCTTCATTAACGCGCCTTAATGCAGAGCAATAATTTCAGTCGTTTAAATTTGGGAGATTGTATCTTTAAAGCACCATCAAGCACCACTGCATGCAATTTTTACCTTCATTACACCGCAATTTGCATCTTTCACAAGTGACCAGAATAAACAAGGCTACCATGGTGGCTCTCAACTCTTTCGTTTTAAAAAAGCCAAAAAACTTGCCTCTATAATTACAGTCAGCCGCATTTAAAATTATCACTGACATTTGGAAAATCGGTATAAGAAAAAATAGCAAAATTCTAGAAAAAGTTCAGAGCGACTACTTGGCAGCGATAGATTATGTTAGCAAAAGTGTTCATTTTAATGCAAATAACCTCCTTACATCGTCGGAAGTGCCTTTCGAGCAGTTTCCACAGTTTGATTTGCAAGACGCAGCGTAAAAATTCTAAAAAACTTCAGGTAAAAATGAATAAGGTCTTACGACAATGATACCGATTTTAAAGGCAAAGGCTTTTCATTTTTCAAAATTACAGGAAATATGGTTGTGATACGAATGGCAATTTTTCGCCTTTGTATCTAACAAATTGTTATCATTGTTCACGAGGCGATAATTAAACCTAAGTCAGTCGTTCTGCGTGTCTGTTGCATGCCATTCCTTAACAGGAATATTCTAACACAACCTGTAATCTGATTTGCACTGAAAAGTACTGCACAATAATGTTTGATATATTTGAAAAATTGCTTTCGCATCCCACCCGTAGTTTAGTTAAACATTCAAACTCTAACTCTCGGTTGCGTATATAATAACTAAACGGTTAAGAACAGCCAGTGGCAGTTCAGGCCTATACACACTGCCTCAGTTAGAAGCAAACCCTGACAGACCGATACCTTTTATAGGCAGGCTCAACAATGATTATTTCCTCTCTTCGCTAGAAAAGAGGTATTATTCTAAACAAACCCTAAAAGTCTTGAGACAACCTCGCTTGAATATTTTCCAAAATTCACTCACAGTCCACACAACCGACGCTGATACTAGATTAGAGCTACATAACTGGCCGCATGCCGTACTATTAATTGCTCTGAAGATCAGCAGATTTTTTAAGTCAATCGACTGCATGGTAATCACTTTCTGACTGGTGATGTTACTGAATTGAAATGGAATTTCGGGGAGAGAGTTAAATGTCAAGTACAGTATATTAGGCAAAAATAAGTTCGCTGTATTGCTTTTCTTTTAAAAATGAAGTGCACTACTCTAATTATCCTGTGGTTTAATTAAACAAAAGGATACCTGCAGTGACAAAAATAGTGACCTTTGCAAATGTAAAAGGCGGGAGCGGAAAGTCTACGCTTTGCATAAATATAGCGGCCATGCTTGTAAAGCTAGAGCAAAGTGTCTGTGTGATTGATGCTGACCCGCAACAATCCACTTTAGATTGGATAAAAAATACTAAAGATCCTGTGCTATCTTTAGTAAATTGCCACGAGTTTTCCCACTTGGACAAGATATGTAAACTTGTTTACGACTTCGTGCTTATAGATACTCAGGGCAGTTTAAATAAAGAATTAGCAAACTTTCTGAAAATTTCTTCATTGGTTTTGGTTCCATGCCGTATTTCAAGAGACGATATCGTGGGTCAGGGCTGGGTGCAGATGTTCCTCAAAAAATCGCAAGATGTAGGACAAAATATTCCTATTTTGGCGGTTTTAAACGGGGTTAATAAAAGAAGCCACATTCTGTCGCACATTAAACAGCAATTGAGAGAGGATGGCACTAACGTGGCTGGCACCACCGTTTCTCAGAGGGTTTGTTTTTCTGAGACAAATGTAAATAAAATGTCCGTGATCAGCTACAATAAGGTGGCAGAAGATGAGATACGTGAACTAACTTCTGAAGTGTTAGATTTTTTAAGGGATAGGGGACAGTAATTGTCTAAAAAGTTTGATAAAATTTCTCCCAAGGATATTTCCGAAGAAAAATTCAATCAATTAATAGCCTCACTCCCGAGTTCGGGCCTTGCAGGCCAGAATAGCGCTTCACCTGAGCTCCAGGGCCTCTCCAAGCCAATTGATAAAGCTGCGTTCGTAGAGCCTAGTACTCAAGCGCTCAACTCAACAACAGGTCTGGAGCAAAGCACTGGTTCAAATATGGCAGAGTCAGTTGAAAAAATCACTGATGACTCC
>CAJWEI010000003.1 GCA_913031285.1 uncultured Alphaproteobacteria bacterium
ACGTTTACTATTGTTATGAAGATACTAGCATGCTTGCTTGACGACCTTCCATTTTTTCAAGCATCGCCATCAGACGTATTTGTAATACCACTATCCTAAAATCTTTCTAAAGTGCATTGGTCTGTTCTAACAAGTGAGAGTTTCTCTTATGTCCAAATCTCTGCCTTTTGCGCAAATTCTTTCGCGGTTTTAAATAAGCCTAGTTTAAAATCAACCATGCCTTTCATAATTTCAGGTGCAGGATGTGTTTTCTACAACGAACATGACAATTTTTTCAGAAATGCACCATAATCAATAGCTGTTGTCGCCTTCAAACTGATGCAACTGTTTCCCCAGTTTGAGTTACCTCAGTCACCGCATGCATATAGCCAATATTATAGTTGCCAGATAGTTTCCAACCACTAGTTTGATTGCGTCGCGTAAGCAAAATAGGGTCTGATTTGCTTTCGACTTAAAACTGACTACATTGGCATGAAAAATGGTGCTTCAAAAAGTTTCTCCCTTTACTCGATACGACAAGAACGCGGCGTGGAAACATGCGGGGTCAGAAAAATTGTGTCCTCTCATCTCTTAAATCCTCCATAACATCCAAGAAAGTAAACGTTAAAAGTATTAGAAGCCTAACCGAACAGAATCAAATTCGTAAAGATAATGATTGTTTGGAATTGCTGACAAAGGTCAGCACTTGCTTGAGTGCCGAGGATAGCGATTAGCGCCCATGCTATCAGGATGTTGCTCAATTAAAATATATCAACCAATAACGGTATATATTTAGGTGTGAGCAGGGGAGATATTATTATTAAATGTAAAGTGCAGGTAAAAGATTGGAGATAAAGTATGGCACAACTACACCAAAGTTGGCGTTAGGTTCGGCAGCGCCTGCCAATGTGTATGGGGGTAAGCTAAAACAAATCGCAATTTTCTAAGGCTCTTAAAGTTTACCAAATGCTGTTCGCGCCAGTGCCGGAAGAAGATTGAAGGATTTGAAAAGGAGGTAACGGGAAGCCCGTGGACGAGTCATCGCAGAGGGCCCGGATGAACAATCCCATGGGCTGAGATCTGGAAATCATAAGTATGATGGGCGTCAAGATTATTTATTTATATTTTACAGAGGCAGTGCCTTCCCTTAATCTAAGCATCCAAATAGCTTTAAAATCAGCAGCAAGTTTTTTATCTTGATTAAATATCTCAACCAGTATTTTAACGATACCTTTTGGGGACTTTTTAGATAAGCGGCTTGACAAAATAGTCACTTTGCAGGTCAAGATATTACTTGGTCGTACGGGTAAATACCAATGAACGTCCTCCAATCCCGGTGATCCTAGAGAGCTATCGCTGATCTTTTTCGTATCGAGGATCAAAGCGAATGCAATGAGTAATGTTTGCCATCCGCTTGCAATTAAGCCCTTAAAAGGACTTTGCGCTGCGAGTTCCTCGTCCAAATGAAACGGCTGGTAATCCCATTGCCTTGCAAAAGTGATAATATCATCTTTAGTAATTTTACGGCTGGAAGTTCTAAAGCTGTAACCTTCCTTAAAATCTTCAAAATACATCGACACAGCGGTCATCACCCTTTTTTGCCATAATGCTGTCTACCAATCCTCCAATCACGTAGTCTGTTATCAACAACTTTATCAATACTTCCTGGCAATAAATTTGCTACAAAAATCTATTAATATAGATTTGTTAATATTTCTAATGGGTAGTATTCTTGAGTGCTAATTTGGCAGGTTTGTAGCCATAAACTGTCGCCAATAACCGAAGAAACTTTGATCAATTTGATTTATTTTTGAACACTGGTCTTTCTTTATACCGTGGGGTGCCTATCCTCGCTGCATAGGTTAAGCTATTCTATGACATTATCACGCTTGTCACCAAAATTGTGCTTTTTACTTTTTTTGGCTCCCATTTTCGTACTGAAAGTCATTTTCAAAGCGCAGTGTACCAATTTTCTTTTGTTTTTAACACAACGCATAGCACTTTATAACGAATATTAAGGGTCATAGTTCAATTTAATTGATGATCAGTAAGTTTGCCATTTTTGAAATTGAAACAGTCTAATGGAAAAATAGCTTGGCTAGAAAAATGAATAAAGATGAAGACCGCGTCTTTTGGGCAATGTTTGGAAATATGCGATTCCCGTATCTCTATTGGGTCCGTCGCTGGAAATTTTCTCAAAACTGATTACGCTTTTTAAGAGCAAAAAACAGGGTGACGTCCTGCAAATAGCAATAAGCGAAGCGGATTTTTTTGGTACTTTCATTTTTTTATAATAAATTCCATTGACTGCCTGAATGACTTTAAAGTCAACGTCGACGAAATTTATAACGAAGGAGCCGCACCAAATTGTGGTAACAAGTTTCTAAAAGTTTTAATGCAATGGCTTTAACGCAGCTATTGAAAATCTGATAGGCTTTTCGCTCTGTAGAAAATTGCAAATAAGTCTGGTTTTCATGAACTTACAGAGGCATTTCGTGATAACACCTACCCTTTTAGAAGTCATTTCTGCGCCCCCTCCGATCGATATGCTATGGAATGCTCTGCTTTCAGTCGTTATTTGTTGGCTTTAATGCCCAAACAGCTCCAACAAGAATTACGGCTAAGATAGCAATCACTGTTCCTGTTATACCCATCTTACTTCTCCTCTATCGGTTAATTATTTTTATAATATTTTAGTCAAACAATCTATAATTAAAGTTAAGAGCTTGCATAAGCTGAGAAGGCATTTCTCATCAGCATACACCGTAGTGCTAATAACAAAATAATCCTTCACCCAAACCGTGGTGGCCAGGCGTCAATCAGTATTCGGTTTGCTTCGAACAAACCGTACGGTTTAATTTTATTGGTGTGTGTATACTCCGCTTCGTAAGAGGTGTTTGACTGATCTTGTTTTGTATGAACCCATTCTCGTTGAAAAATTCTTAGTTAGTTCAGTCAATTACTAAATAAAACATTTTGTATCATTTATTTGCAGGATTTTTCTGTAGATTTTTGATGCTAGTTTTCTTTTCAGGCAGTCTTGCAAATGCGCGATGCGCGAGTCCATGCCCATTAAATATGCAAACTCTTTATGTAGTTCCTATACCCATTGTTTGTTCATTTTTTTAATCTGCCATCAGCCTAACAATTAAGTAAGGAAAGCAATAAAAAAGCCAAGCGATCTATTTGGGTTTTAGTTCCAAACTTGAAGTTTTTATAATTAAGCTACTTTTGAATGATAAATTAATTAAATACCATCACCGAACAGGATTACATTACTATGATAGATATGTTTGAATGGCCTCTATTTGCCCAAAGATTGCGTAGAATATTCTATAGCTCCATATTGTTTTTAGTGGTGTTATTGGTGCTCTCCGCCTGTAACATGACGTACTGAAGTACAGCAGACGAGAAATTGTGGTTGGGGACTGTCACCGATTCAGAAATGTATTAGGTGCCATGAATTTTTTCACGCTGAATGGTAGACTAAGAAATTGATCTTAGAAACCAAACTAAGGAAAGACTTAACGGCCTTCGACGTACAAGAGGTTCTGGATAAAAATGCTGACTTTTAAATGCTTGGTAAGTTCTTAGAGATTTTTCTTGTTTATTGGGACAACATTATATCGTGTTAATTTAGACGCAGTTATAAATAAATTTTACAGAAGCAGCTGAAAATTAGTCAATTTGGTTAGATTCTCCATAGATTAGTTCAAAAATGAGAGGGAACTTGCTTGTCAGCGCTCGATGATTTTAGCTACACGGAAAAATTAATCCGTTATGGCCGACTAAAAACGCACTCTAATATCGATGATGTTGGTTTGGAATATTGCATATCGTCTGGGTTTATAGATCAACGCGGCCAAGCCACGGAAGCAGGAAAAAACCTGATGCAGTTTATGGACTTTAGCGAAGATCGTAGGCCATCCTAATTTTACCCGCTGGTTTTGCTCAGCCACTCAGGTCAAAATTGAAGGATTGCTTGTTTATGAATTTACTTAGCTTCTCTATTGAATGCGCATAGCATTAATCCCTGGTCAATAGGGGTTGTCTATTTAGCGGTTTTCCAAAAAACCCTATATTTTTTTTTCTGAAGATCAATGAACTAAGTCATAGGCACGGTATTGTCAAAGCAGCCGCCACCATCTGTCTTACTAGCTGGTTAAAGTGTTATTTTTTTCACTCCAATAAAAACGCTCGCACTATTGTTTTCTTCGATCAAAGTTAATTCTGGTCATGAAAATATCGGTTGTTTTAGCTTTGAAAAACTTAAATGAATTAAATTACTAATTTTTTTACATGTTTAGTGGACCAAGCCGTCGTCCATATGCTGAAAAATTAAAACGAGCCAAAGCTACAACAAAAATATCTAACTGCCTTCTTCACTCAAAAAAATATGCTTTGGGTACCGGAGCGCAGGTATAATACAATTGGACCTCCAAATCTGGCGTTGTTTTACTGCCTAGTTTGAAGGTAGATCCCCTATGGGGTGAGTCAGCCTCTTTGCTTAATTGCGCAGAAATTGTCTCGCACTCAACCTTCGTTTCATATGTGCCCAATAACTCCGAGCCAGCAGCACCATATGCCTGAGATGCCATAAATAGCATTACTGCCCATTCCATTTGCAATCCTTTCCAACGTCTCTTCCAATAGAAATGTACTATGCGCCTTCAACCTTTGGCCAGCAATAAAGATATTTTCGATCCAGGCATTATGCCGAAATTCAAATGAACAGAGCCAGCAGATATGCTTATTCCCCACTTGGGCTTCATTAAAGTGATACCACATTAAAGTGATAGCACATTAAAGTCTGACCTGCGTGAAGTATCCCTAACACTAGGCTCAAAAGTAATTATACGCTACCGTTCATTGCTAAATAAGCCAAATACTAAAACACTTAAAACAAGTTACCCTGATCGATTTTGTTATCAATTTATTTGCCTCAATACAGTGAAAATGAAATATAACGAGCCTAGGATTAACCCTCACTGGCAAAACAGTTTTGTATTTAGATTGTGTCAATAAGCGACATTTAATCCGAAGTCGAAAATCAACCAAATCTCTCCTAATTTTGTACCTATGGTTAGGCCTTCTAATATGGCTTCTTCAACTGTCCGCGGAGTAAGATAGTCTCCAATAACATGATAAGGTAGGTCATTTTGGCACTATAAGTTATCTAGCTCAGCGCTAGATGTATGTCCAAGAGCTGTTAAAAAAGATCAACCTCGCTCAAAACCACAGAGTGACTGTTAAGCGTATGCTGGAAATAGGCGTCCTCAGCGTCAATTCCTAAGAGCCGGATATGCGAAATGATCTCAACACCCAGTTCATGCAAGGTTGCAAGCCAAGCATCAAGGGCATATTGTGGAATAGTCTGACCTGCAGTCATACCATTGACTGCTAAACGAACATGACAGCCATTTCGCGCCAATAACTCTGCTATCCCCAAACCAATCCAGTCGCACCGCCAATCAGCTATCACAACGCGACCACCAAAATTCACCTCGCCTTTAGCACCTGCCGTGCATTTACTACGTGAGCGTCCTCCGCTCCTTGGATCTCAGTGTTATGAGGTACTCCTCCGGTAACAATAACAACGATATCAGGCGCTATTTTTTTTACTAAGTTTAAATCGACAGATGCATTAAGGTGCACCGAAACTTGAGCATTTTCCAGTTCACCTTGAAAATTTGTTCTCACGCCGCCAAATTCAGTTCTCCAAGGAAGTAACAGATCCAGTTTTCTTGACCACCGAGTGCAGTAGATTTTTCGTATAATATTACCTTGTGCCCTCGCTCTGTAGCAATTGATGCAGCTTGCATACCAGCGGGCCCACCCCCCACCACTAATACACGCTTTATTGAGCTTGCGCGAATAAGTTTTCCAAACTTTAATTCCCGCCCAGTTTCAGGCTTTTGAATACAAGAAATAGCACAAGCGTTAAGCATGTGACCAATGCACGCTTGTTTACAAGCGACACAAGCTCTAATATTATCTAAATTAACCCGATCAGCCTTATGGGGCATCTCAGGATCTGAAACAAGGGCTCTTGTCATTCCGCACATATCTGCTTGTCCGCTCCGTAATCTCTCTCTTCTCCTGCCAAACGAACGCCGAGAACCATATCCTCATCTGCTCCACGTCTAGCTGCCTTTATGGCTTCATTGAGACACCGCAGCCGTCTAGCGAATGATCCACCATATTTGTCATCTTGACGATTTACATTGGGGTTGAGAAACCGACCCAGTAAATAGCCATGTGATGCAACGAGTTCTACACCGTCCAGATCGGCTTATTGTAAATGACCTGCAGATATCTCAAACCCTTTTATAATCTCTTCGATAAACTTCACGTGGCATAACGTAGAACCGCTCATTTGGAACCGCTGAGGGAGCGTAAGCTACTGGGTGAGTTCCATCAGCATTTAGGGTCATTTCCCGACCTGAGTGCGATAGTTGACCAAAAAAAACAACCATAGGGTTAGCAAGCTCTCGCCAAATTTGCATATCCCGGCACACATGCAGCATCATAGGCTCGGATCGCAGATCCTCCGCTTTCACCAAACACGTGAACGCGCGCTGCCTCAATAATTGTAAGCGCAGCGCCTCCTTGTGCCTTTGCTCCGCTATAGGCAGACATCTGATTTGTAGCTTTGCTATCGTCAAGCATCACAGCCATATGATCAGTAGAAAGAATTCTATTTTTTAACGTTTTTCCTCGGAGTTGTAGGGGAGAAAATAGAACGTCTAGCTGTCTAACTATACACTTCGCATAAAATTTTTTTATCTGTAAATGACGAACACAATATCTCTTATAAACATAATTCAAATAAAGCTCATACCAAGCTTATTCAATCTCTATTGAGATTTCGCCTATTCCCTCAACTTCGTAGATTATTTTGTCTCCTTTGTATGGGAAATAAGTTGCAAAAGTAGAACCTGTCATGATAATTTGACCCTTGCGCAATTCTTTCCCACGTTCTGATATCGAGTTTGCTATCCACAATACAGAATTAAATGGGTTCCCAAGTGCTGCACCAGTTACTGACTTTTCTTTGTTTTCGTTCACGGTTTTAGTGACCAAATTATTGCCAAAATCTAAATGTTTGAAGTTAGTTTGACTATTTCCTAAAATATTCTTTCTGTTCCATGAATTGTCGGCAGTTGCAGATATTAAATCTACGGTGGAGTAGTCAGCATTTCGATCGTCAATAAGTTCAAAGGCTGGATATACTGCAGCAACCTTACTGATACAATCTGATACATTTAACTCTTTGCAATTTGCCCCAAAATCTTCTCCAATTTCCACAGCCAACTCGAATTCTACTCCTAAATGCACATAATCTTCAATCGCAACTTTTTTGTTACCATACAAAACGGTTTTGGAAAAAATATTACCTCTCATTGGCTTGTCTACACCAAATAAAGCCTGAATAGGTTTAGATGTTAGTGCGAGCTTGTAACCTGCTAATTTGCCTTTCCAAGACCAAACCTCCTCCAGAGCGTCTTGCACTTCGTATGCATCTTCATGTTTTGATAAACCAAAATTGTTGTTGAAATTTATGAAATTGGCTTTGTTTTGATGCTCCTGATCCAACCATCTTGCCGCCTCGATAAACCTAGACATAAGTGTATATTCCATCGATTATTTGAATTTCGTTCAGTACAATGTCGGCTGTTGGCTTTATTTACATAAATTAAACCATTAAGCGCGAAACTCATCAAGTACTTTGGAAAGCGTTTCATACAATCTCAGCATTCTTGAAGATACTTTGTGGTCAAAATTTCTTGGCAAGATCAGCCATTTGATGTTGTTGAAAACTATCTTCATCAAATAGCTTCAACTGCGCCAGTCGAAGTCTATCAGCACTAGTGATTATTTACTGACAACGTGAATAATTCTCAGAAACTACCAAAGAGCTTCTCTTAGTTTGTAACTGGATAGCTAGTTGCATTAAGGAACAATACGTCAGACTTGTTTCACTTCAAATTTAAAAATCTAATGAAATTGACGCTCGTTGTTTGCTGTATGGAACAGTGATTGAACTTTATTGAACCGGATTAACCAAAGTAACTGGGTCATAGATTGGAAATTCTTTTTGCATATTATGAACAGCGCTTTTGAAATCATTAAGGTCTCGAAATGTATATAAAGATGCCGACCCCTCAAAGAAACCGCATCAAAACTGTTATCAGTTTTATGTGTCTTTGGGTTGTCATCGCTTGTCTGTCTTCTAGAGAGGCTGACAGGTAATATAACGAGGACAACACAGTTGCCTATTGTGAAGAGAGTTGGGCGACTATTTTTTCAAGATGTATGGATTAACTGGTTACGTTTCCCATTATACCTAAGATTACAAAATTATGAGACAATGAGCACATGAGCTATTTGAATTCGCCGCACCCTTCATCCGCTTCAACTTTAGGCCAGTGGGTAAGTGGATATCCAGCTCTAGAAAGGGAGACTTGCGGTGGATACCTCAGGCAGGTCCCTTCTTCCTTTACGCGTGGTTTGTAGTAATCACACTCGTTGCAGACCCCGGGTAAATTAGGCATAAGTTTGTTCCTCAACATATTTCATGTCCAGTAATTATATTGAAATATGACAAAAATTGCACCTAAATTTTATTCTAATTGACAGAAATACTCACTGCTCACCCGAATTCAACTATCGATCTATATCTCTATTTGGAAGATTCAATGATCAAAAGCACGCCATCCAGATCTAAGGCAGTATCGAAACCTAATCTAGAAATATTAAAGTTATAATGTGCAAAAGCGAGTGTGGGCCTAAATCTTTTTGCTTACCACTTGTTTTACATAACCGCCCTCAAATTTGGTTATTTACGCATGAGACTATATCCTTAACCATTTAAAATGTTCCGAAGCATGCTAAGTGGCAAAGTTTTTAGACAAATAGACTAATATTGTCAGCTTAAATATTTATAACCACTTTACTATCTGATGTTGCTTTAAGTGGCAGTATTTTTATTGTCAAAGTGCAGTAGGTGAAAAGAATTATACTTTAATAAGGCATCTGCTGTGGATGGCGGAAAAGGTAGGCATCCGACTTTTGGTCATAGTAGGGATGTTTTGAAAAATGTGCAGCGGAATTTAGCCAATCTGTTTGAGATCCCAATTTATTGTATGCGGTCTGTATCTTTATGTATGTAAATGTACCTGTAGACGTATATTTTGCAACTTTGACGCTTTGTTTCTTCTATATCAGGTTTACGGATTCAGTTTACCACTTTTTCTTAATTCATTTGGCCTTTAATGGAGTTTTTCTTTACGCGCTTAACGCTGGGTTCCAGCGGCTTCTAAACCTATTATTGTGTCGTAAAGATTTTTAAGCTTAGTATGAAAGTCTTGTATTATGAGCGCCATTGAAGAGTGTCGTATACTACCCATTGCCCCTTTAGTTGCCAGGAAAGGCTTAGGTAAGCGTTAAAATGATGGAACCTGCGGATAATTGGAAATCAGTAGATCTTAACTCGATATCAATTTTTCTTACTTTCCCAAATGATCTACCTATGAAAGGGATGCCAGGATGAATATGTTGATGAACGTTTTTCTGATCTGCCAGACTACACACTCAAGTGTACTGCACGGATCTGGGTGGGCAGAGATATAGCTGCGCTTGATTGGTACTACCATGATGATCTTCTAGTTCGCTTTCCTTCGCGGATAAGCAATGGAAATGAGGCGTGTGAAGCCAATGCAATGGCAACGCTTGCTGAGTTTCCCGACTGACAACTTCTTAGAGAACATGTTATGTGGCCTCGAGATGAAGAGGCTCGGTTCCGCTCCTGTCATCGGATATTATCAACTGTAACGCATCGTGGTGGTGCGTTTGGTCCTGCAACTGGGATAAGGATAGTATTTCGCACGATTGCACACACATACTGCCGAGAGAATCGCGTTTAGGATAAATGGTCAATACGTGATAATTCCGCTATTGCAAGACAACTGGGCCAAATTCCGCAGGACGCGTCAAAAGCCATCATTGAACGAGGTGACATTAGTATGTTGTTGACCCCCTCGAGAAATTTGAAGGGCCCATATAAGGCTTTTGGCAACAGTGACGAGTGGGGTGAAAAGTATGCTTCAATATTGCAAGGCATACTGAATTCTGATTTTTCAGTTATAACGGAAGATTATGATATTGCTTGTCATCTGTATCTGCCAGGGGTTTATGATGCCTATAGTCGTTCTGAAGCAGATATTTTCTGAAATGGACTTCTCACTGCTTTGCCTTCTGCCCGATTTATTATTGAACATCAAATTGGTTGCGCCGATCCTCTTTTAAGTCCACGCAGCGCCATAAACTGGTCACTAACCGAGCTCCATGAAGGTTTGGGACGCTATGGGTCACCGACTGGTGCAGAAATTCATGTGACGGGTGTCAGCCACGCAGAATTTGGGTCACGTGGGTTGCGCAGAGAGATTTCTCTTTTTGATGATATAGCAATCTGGAAACAAATTCTGGTGCAATCTAATGTATAAGATGCTTTCAGAATCTAAAAATAGGATATTGGAAAATGGGTGATAACTTTATACCCGAAAATCTGCTGGTCATGCTGCGAAAGGTTGATACTCCAACTGTCTGTAAAGCTATTGAGGTGGCTTAAGGTGAAAGAAAGTTCAACCGCTTTACCCATGGGACTATGCAACATTCCAAACCTGGGAATCCTGCTATTCTGGGCTTTGCGCGTACTGCGAAAATCTCTGGATCGGCGCCACTCATGGGACCTTATGATGTGACTCACTCCCACCGCTTGGATTATTATCGGTCAATGGCTGGCGGGGTGAGGTGAATGTCCCTTTGCACAAAAGGCTTGGTTTTAGTGGTGCTCTCACCAGCGGTGTAATGGGCGATCTAGATTTTAGACGACGGTTTTCCAGTTGTAGCTGGTTCAATTGGCGTGCGTCATGGGTTTGTACATGCGGTCAAAATTGGGACGCCAGTCGATGTCATGGGGGTCAAAGTTACCTAGGGCGATCTAATTCATGCTGACAGGCTCGGCGCATTGATCATCCCACTAGAGGTTATTTTAGATCTTAAAAAGGCAATCGCAACTTTGATCACTAATGAAAATATTGTTCTTGGGCCAGCGCGAGAGGCTGACTTCGATATCACAAAGCTGAAGGAAGTCTGGGCGAAATTCGAAGCCCAAAAAATCTTAAAATTACTTAAGCATTAGAAATTCGTCTAAGGAACTAGCGCCCAAGGCCCTCTGAAACCTTATTCGGCGTCTCTTGGATGTTATTTTGATCTTTGCAACCTTCCCCTACCACGTGAAGCTAGAAGGCCACATAGCTAGGTGATTAGCCTTGTATTAGAGCTTTTATGAGCTGGTTCGCAAGGTACCTAGAATTTGCTTCATAGTATCAGATGGAACCATTACTTTGCGAGTGATAGCGACGTCAGTATGGTAATAGCCTCCAAGATGTACGGCTTTGCCGCGACCCTCATGCATTTCACTGATTATAAGCTCTTCGTTGTTTGAAAGGGCTTGGGCGATCGGGCCAAAGTGTCTGGAAATTTCGCTATTGTCTGTTTGAGCCGCAAGGGCTTGCGCCCAATATAGCGCAAAGTAAAAGTGACTATCACGATTATCTGGTTGCCCTACTTTACGCCCCGGCGATTTATTTTGGTCAAGTATACCTTGCGTCGCGGTATCAACTGCTTTCCCTAAAATAGCTGCTTTTGTATTGCTGTTTACTTTCCCGAAATGCTTTAGGCTCTCTCCCAAGGCGCAAAATTCACCAAGAGAATCCCAGCGAAGATGATTTTGTTCGGTCAGTTGCTCCACATGCTTGGGGGCCGATCCTCCAGCACCGGTCTCAAAGAGGCCGCCGCCATTCATTAGTTTGACGATTGACAACATTTTGGCAGATGTACCTAATTCTAGAATTGGGAAGAGGTCCGTCAGGTAGTCGCGTAACACGTTGCCTGTGATTGCAATTGTATTCTCGCCTTGCGCGATGGTCTCAAAAGACGCGCGCGTCGCTTCCCGAGGAGCCATTACTTGGAATTTTCCAGCAGTATCAGGGGAGTTCAAAAGTGGAGCGACCATTTTCAGTAGCTCTGCGTCGTGTGCTCTAGTTTTATCAAGCCAGAAAATCGCTGAACAACCTTCTGCATTTTGGCGCTCAATGGCCAACTCAATCCAGTTTTCGATCGGTGCTCGGCGTGTGCTGGCTGAGCGCCAGATATCGCCTTTTTCGACACTGTGAGTATGAAGAATATCTCCATTGGCAGCTATCATTTGTACAGTTCCGTTGGAGGGAATTTCAAATGTTGTCGGGTGAGATCCGTATTCTTCAGCTTTTTGTGCCATAAGGCCAACGTTCTGCACGGTGCCTGCACTTGTTGGGTCTAATGCACCATTTTCTTTGCAGTAAGTGATAGCTTCATCATAGACTGCCGCATAGGAGCTATCTGGAATGACGCAATTAGAATCGCTTTCCTCACCATTTGGTCCCCATCCTTTACCCCCCGCCCGGATAAGAGCTGGCATTGATGCATCGATGATTACATCTGACGGTACGTGCAAATTTGATATACCCTTGTCTGAGTTCACCATATAAAGCGCTGGGCGATTGGCTAACAATTCATCAATCTCAGATTTAATTGTTGCACCTTGTGACATCCCGTCAATAAGTTCAAACATCTCGCCAAGGCCAGAATTCGGATTGACACCTGCAACCCGTAACGCTTCGCCGTGAGAGTCAAAAATAGGTTTAAGATAACTTTTGACCGCGTGACCAAACAAAATTGGATCTGACACCTTCATCATGGTCGCTTTGAGATGCAGAGAAAATAGTATTCCCTCTGCCTCTGTGGTGGCGATTTGTTCCATTAGGAAGGTTTCAAGTGCTTTGACTGACATGAAGGTGGCATCAACGACAGTGCCAGCTAGAAAGGAGAGACCATCTTTTAATACAGAAGTTTTGCCATCATCGGCCACAAGTTTGATACTTGCAGGGCCGGCCTGAGCTTCCGTAATTGTAACTGAAGTTTCGTTGGACCGGAAGTCTCCTGACGTCATGCTCGAAACACGCGTTTTACTGTCACTATTCCAAGCGCCCATAATATGGGGATTGGCCTTTGCATATTTTTTGACAGCCAATGCCGCTCGCCGGTCCGAGTTGCCTTCGCGCAGTACCGGGTTAACCGCTGAGCCTTTGATTGCATCATAACGGGCGCGAGTGGTCTGTTCGGTTTGCGAAACCGGATTTTCTGGGTAGTTTGGCAGATTGTAACCTTGCGACTGAAGTTCTTTGATTGCAGCGATGAGTTGTGGCGCAGAGGCCGAAATATTGGGCAGTTTTATAACATTAGCATCAGGCTTTTTGACCAGATCACCAAGCTCGGCTAAATCATCAGGTTGTCGTTGGGCGTTGCTAAGGTACTCTGGAAAGGCTGCAATAATGCGTCCAGCAAGTGAAATATCTTTTACACCAAATGTAATCCCTGCCACATCTGCAAAACTTTGAATGATAGGCAATAATGACGCCGAAGCAAGCTGAGGGGCCTCGTCGACTTTAGTGTAAATGATATCGGGTGACTTACTGCCGGCCATGTTTGTTTACCTTTCCATGATTGCCTGCGTCCTAAACGCTCACTGGCCTGGAGTCAAACTTCTAGCGTAATGCCTAAGATCAAAATTCATGATATTAAAAAAAATTTAGATGGGTTGTATCACTAGCGGGTAAAATGGTATTTGGAATCGGGTAAAGCTTTCTAATAGACTGATTTAAAATACTATAACTTTTATACTTTACTATAATTTTCAATTTCTTCACTCCAGTAGGCTTTATGGAATAAATACGAAATATTCTATTTATTGCCCTGGATATTTGTGATGATTGCATTCCATTTTACTGCGCCCGTCTGTCTTATACTGAAATGGTTTTTTCGGCTAATACTAGTATTAATTTGCAGTCTCAAGAGTTCCGTTTGGAATGGCTTCACCAAATTTCACCAAGCCAATGGGCCGGTGGTTAGAGGTAAACTGACTGCCATACCTAGTTTGATCTTCACTACATCATCAAAATGTCAGATTCCACAGAGTGCAAATTTCTGTTTGCAATATTGAGCCGCGCGCTTGTGTCCAAGAGGTTGATCCGTTCAGTTCTGCAACGATTTTTCAAATACACGCCTGGCATTTGAAAAATAAGAGATATTGACTACCTTAACATTTTATTTTCAAAACATTGTTTACCGACATTTAAGAGTTTTTTGCGAATTCTACCTGATGGTGTGAAAAGAAAAACCGTACCTAAAAGCCGGATGGCTGCGTACTCTCTAATCTTGGGAGCCGATGTGTAATCCGTGCATTTCTTTTTCCTATTTTAAACATATCAAATAAAAATTGTCTGAACGTGAAACCATGACTTCTTTTGGAACGCACAACAAATTAAATATGTCATATTTTTCTTTGTCCGCATGACTGAAGGAAACTAGTGTTGCCAGAAATCCAACTAAAGGTATTTCCAACGGAGAAGTTACAAAGCATATTAGTCAAACAGATTAAATTTTTTGAGTGTTTCCTCATCTGTTGGTGCAACTCTTTTTCTCAGAGAGATAAGTTCATGTTTTATCCCTGAAACTTCGCTATTTATGTCTTTTTGACCGATAGAAATGCGCCTAATAAATTCTCTGATCCAATTTAGTTCACCCGAAACCCAAATGAATATAGCTACAAAGATAATTCCCCACCAATTTTTTACAAATTCGTTTGCGAAACTTATCCATACGATAAAGAAAGTTAACCATTCATTTAAAACTTCCACAATCAAACTCCTTCAAGCTTTAAAACTGGATCAATGTTGGAATATATTTTTAGACACGTCTATAAAATAAGAGAATTATCACGATAGGTGTTATGTCGAATTTAATGGGTCATTATATCAATGCCAGTTAAAACTACATTTAGACTTTTATGGCCCATTCACAATCAAAGGCTATTCGAAATAGAGACGACAACCCAAACGGGCTTCTGTCCAAATTACATGCTATTCAAGAACTTTAAATTTAAACATCGTTTGCACTCTTGTGTTGAGGATCATGCCTTTTCTACGCTATGAGTAAACATTCATCTTTTTGAGAAAAGACTGGATCGAGTAGACTTAAAAATTATTTATTTTAATGTTAACCAGAACAATATTTAAACTGCAGCCCGCTTAAAGGTCAGTAAATGCGATCAGGCGCAGAAAGTCACCTGAAACATGAAACCTATTGAAGGTCGTTATATAATGGCACTATTGCACAAAGACCGGTTGTTCCCCATTGATGGACCAACGAAGGAGGTCGCCCGTGACCTCTATGACGGAATAAAAGATCTCCCGATTATCTCCCCACATGGTCACTGTGACCCAAGTTGGTTCGCATTCAACAATAGCTTTTCGGATCCGGTGAGTCTGTTTGTTATTCCGGATCATTATGTATTTCGCATGTTATGTTCCCAAGGTATTGGACTGGATCAATTGGGTGTTCCATGCGCTGACGGTTCAAAGGTAGAGGAGGATCCACGCAAAATTTGGCGCCTTTTTGCCGAAAATTTTTTCCTCTTGCGCGCCACCCCATCAGCGATGTGGTTAGAGCATGCATTTCAAGAGGTTTTTGGGATTGATGATCCGCTTTCAAAAAACAATGCCGATGAAATTTATAATCATATTGATGCCTGTCTAAAGCGTGACGAATTTCGTCCAAGAGCCCTTTTTGATCAATTTAATATAGAAACTTTGGCGACAACTGAAATGGCGCTGGATGATCTTCGCCACCATAAAACGATTGAGCAAAGTGATTGGTGTGGAAAAGTAATAACAACATATCGCCCTGACAATGTTGTTGATCCTGATTTCGATAACTTTGCCGATAACGTAATGAACTTTGGAGAGTTGACTGGCGAAGATACTGCAAATTGGATTGGATATCTCAATGCACATCGAATTCGTCGCATGTATTTCAAGCAAGTTGGTGGTGCTACCGCGTCTGATCATGGACATCCATCAGCACGTACGGAAAATTTATCAACACAAGTGGCAAGTCAGCTTTTTCAAAAGGCGCTAAAAGGTACCTGCACACCCAAGGAGGCAGATGCATTTCGAGGTCAAATGCTAACCGAAATGGCCCGGATGTCTATCGATGACGGTTTGACATTGCAAATACATGCAGGTTCGCACCGTAACCACTCAAAAGCGATTTTGAATAAATTTGGTCGTGATAAAGGTTTTGACGTGCCTGGAAAAATAGAATTTGTAGAAAGTTTGAAACCTTTGCTAGATGCATTTGGGTTAGAGAAAGATTTGCGTATAATCTTGTTTATGCTTGATGAAACGACGCAAAGTAAAGAGCTCGCACCTCTTGCTGGGGTCTATCCTGCTTTACGCATAGGTCCGCCTTGGTGGTTTTATGACAGCTACGAGGGTATGATGCGGTTCCGAGAAAATATCACGGAAACTGCAGGCTTTTATAATACGGTTGGTTTTAATGATGATACCCGCGCCTTCTGTTCCATTCCCGCCCGTCATGATGTAGCCCGTCGGGTAGATGCTGGGTACTTAGCAAAGTTGGTTGCGATGGGGCGGCTTAGATTGTCTGAGGCTCATGAGGTTGCGCGCGATCTCAGCTACGAGCTCGTCAAAGCGGCGTATTCGTTTTGACAAAAAAATTCAGTTCATTTCGTTTAGCTCCGCTATGCAACAAAGCATTCCTGTTCGAAAACTTGGCAATAGCGGTCACAAAAGTATGATACATGCGCCGGAGCAGTTCAAAAAGAGACCGCGCATAAATGCATAGCGTTACTTTCAAATATCTTCGATCATACTTAAATGAAGGCGTCAGCTGCGAAGCGCTTATTTCGCAAATTCTAAAAAATATAGATGAGCAGGACGCTCGTTTGGGTTTGTTTGAGTATATTGCGCATCACGAAGCCCTAAGTGCTGCGATATCACTAGATAAAGCACCTAACTTGCGCAATGAACTTCCTCTTTATGGGATGCCATTTGCCGCAAAAGATATTATCGATGTTGCTCACATGCCGACCAATTTTGGCAGTAAAGCCCCAATTGGTTATATGGCGCGATCAGATGCGGCCGTGGTTAGAAAGCTCAGAAGCCTTGGCGCTATCATAATAGGTAAAACTGTGACAACTGAGTTGGCTTTTTTAGAACCATCGCGAACCCTAAATCCTCGTGGAACAGCCTACACACCGGGCGGCTCGTCGTCGGGCTCCGCAGCGGTCGTATCTGCGGATCTTTTGCCTTTGGCTATTGGGACACAAACTGGCGGATCGATTATAAGACCGGCCTCTTATTGCGGTGTTTTCGCAATTAAACCGAGCTTTTCCTTAATAGATCGTTTTGGAGTTTTGAGCCAGTCGCCATCTTTGGACACTGTTGGTTTAATAGCAAATTCTTTAGACGATCTGTCAGAAGTTATAGACGTATTCTGTCCTTTAAGTCTGTCAAGTCCAAGAAATGAAACCTTGAAAATTGGAATGTTACAATCTGACTTGATTTTGCATGCCGACGAATATGTTCTTGATATGTTGAATACTATACAGACCAAAAATTCGGATATGATTACCCCAGTCAAAGAAAATTTGGGACTGGAGGACTGTGTTTCCTTGCGAAATGACATAAACAATTTTGAGTTAAATGAAAAATTTTTTGATTTATTGAATGAACATCCAGAAGATATCAGTTCTCAAATACACCAAGCTGCAAAAGCAGGGCGGGCGATCTCAAATCAAGACTACTTTGGCGCGCTTAAAACAGTTGTTTCTATGCGTGATGGATTTATGCGTTTGTTTGAGAAATATGATTATCTGGTGATGCCCTCGACCATTGGAGAAGCGCTACTTGGCTTATCTAGTACAGGCTCTTCCATTTTTAACGGACCCTGGACATTGATGGGATTTCCAGTGGTAAATTTACCAATTTCGAAGGGGCCAAACGAAATGCCTGTTGGCATTCAGCTGATAGGTCCGACAATGTGCGATCAGCAACTTCTGTTTGATGCAAAAAGGTTTTGGGAGAAACTATCTCAAGATAGCAGATAGGCTTCAACTGTTAAGTTTGTGGGATTGATCTACGTTTTTACTATTAGAATGAGATTTCAAAATTTGTTTTCTTTGTCGCAAATTTGTGTTTGCGCTAATTGCACATTTCGACCGAAACTAATCTTTGGTAGACCGTTGTTTCTTTTTCTGTTTCTTTTTAGCGCTTTTTTTACGTTGCTTTTTATGACCATTCTCAGCTACTCGTTGTTTTGCTTCCATGCTCAGCATTACCATAACTGCTTTATTTTCTGGGGTGTCAGTACGTGATTGTGCCTGTATTTCGGTGGTTTGTGCTCCAGCTAAAGCTGCTTTCTTGCCTTTAGATGGATTTAGAAGAGTAATGTCCTTAAAAGCTTTCAGGAGCATCTGCTTGTTATTTAAAACACCTGGATCCAAAGTTCCGCCTCCATACTCTTAAATATAGCAAAAATAACCGCTAAGCGCTATAAATAATTGAGGATCAATCGAAAATTTGGGCGTACGCTTCAATTAAAGCTTTGGAAATTATATTGTATTAAAGTTCCAGAATTAAACCTCGGCCCGTGGATATTTTAGTCCCCATTCTCCCAGGGCCTTTAAGACGGGTTCGAGATCACGCGCTTTTTGCGTTGGAAGATATACCTTTTGGCGCCGGTTTGTTGGATCTATATTTGAAGATAATAGGCCTTCTTGTTCCAACATTCGAAGACGACTGGCCAAAATATTGGTAGAAATTCCTTCTTTAGCATGAAGAAACTCGTTGTAGTGTCGCTTTTTATTCAACAAGACATCGCGAATAATGATCAGCGACCATCTATCGCCTAAACGGCTTACTGCATCAGCCAACGGGCAAGCACAAATTTTAGGCATATTTTCATTACGTTGGGTCATAATACATTTTTTATAAAATTTTGACTTGTCTTTTGCAACTTAATTAAATAACTGGCTTTTTGCAAGTAATGGGAATGTTGATTGGCAGGTTTTCGACAGAAAATTCAGTAAGCAATTTATTAAAAGGTAAAAATTAGTGAAAGAAAAAAATGTATTTGGTGAGTTTCTATTAAATAATAGAGTTGTGTGCCTTATTGGGTTGTTGATTTTTACTTTATTGGGCGCATCGGGAGGACAATTTCTATATTTTGATAATGATTACAGAGCTTTTTTTGGCAAAGAAAACCCTCAGTTAAATGCATTCGAGAAGCTTCAACAGACTTATACCCAAGTTGATAATGTTAATTTTGCCTTTGAACCATTAAAGGGCTTGAAGGCAAACGCACCTGAGGTTTTGGCTGCTGTTGAAGAACTAACTGAAATGGGCTGGCAGTTGCCTTACTCGATAAGAGTAGACAGTCTTTCAAACTATCAACATACAGAAGTAGACGAAGATGACCTTATTGTTCGCGACCTATATTTTGACGCGTTGAATATGGGAGAAGAAGAAAAGAAATTAGTTGAAAATGTGAGTATCTCTGAACCTTCTTTAGCGGGGCGCGTGCACGATACCGCTCACCGTAGCACTTCGGTCAGCGTAACGGTCCAAATGCCGGGAAAAGATCCACAAGAACTTGTCGATATCGCGACTGCTGCTAGAAAGATGGTAACAAATATTGAGGAAAAATACCCCGTAAAAATAAGAATGGGCGGAGTTGTCTTCTTGAATAATGCTTTCCTTGAAGCATCAATGTCTGATTCTGCGACACTGATACCAATGGCCTTTCTTGTCATTTTGCTTATTTCGTATGTTCTTCTAAGGTCCGTTGTGGGCGTTATAAATGTCTTCATAGTTTGTATATTGAGCATAATATTTGCTATGGGCTGTGGTGGGTGGATGGGTGTAGGGCTGACTCCTCCGTCGGCATCGGCACCTATTATTATTGTAACCTTAGCAGTAGCAGACTCAATTCATTTGTTGGTTTCTGCGCTTAATCGCATGCGGAATGGCTTTACTCAAAGAGACAGTATACTTTACAGTATGAGAGTAAATTTTAAGCCGGTTTTCTTGACCAGCGTTACAACAGCAGTCGGATTCCTGTCGTTGAACTTCTCAGATTCACCACCATTTCATGATCTCGGTAATATATCGGCAGTAGGCGTCATGGCTGCATGGCTTTATTCCGTAACATTACTCCCGATCCTTGTTAGTTTTTTACCACTTGGGAGACCAAAAAATACTATAAAAACCTTAGACGCCGTAATGAACCGTTTCGGTACTTTTATTGCTGACCATCATAAGGCAGTTCTGGCTATAGGTGTTGTTTCATCGATCGGGATAGTTTCATTAATTCCATTGAATGAAGTAAATGATGATTTTGTTAAATATTTCGATGAGTCCACAGAATACCGCCAAGATGTGGACTGGATTAGTGATAATTTGACTGGTGTAAACATTGTCCAATTTAGTTTCCCGTCGGGTGAACCTAACGGCGTAAGTGAGCCTGCATTTTTAAAAAAGGTATCAAGCTTTACCGACTGGGCTCGTGCGGAAGATGAAGTTACAAATGTGCTGGCAATTTCAGATATTTTCAAGAGACTTAATCGTGATTTGAATTTAGGAAACCAAGATTTTTATACTGTTCCTGAAAACCGGGAGTTAGCTGCCCAGTACTTACTTCTTTATGAGCTGTCGCTGCCTTTTGGTCTAGATTTGAATAATCAGCTCGATATAAACAAGTCGTCAACTCAAGTACTGGTGACATTGGAGGATATGACAACCAATGAAATGCAAGCATGGATCAAGAAAGCTGAAAATTTCATATTTGATGACGCAGAAATAAAGCTGAAGGCCGTTGGTCCAACGGTAATGTTCGCATACATATCTGAGCGCAATATTGAGAGTATGCTGACGGGAACAATAGTTGCTATATTCATAATCAGTGGTCTCATTCTGATAGCGCTACGAGACGTTCGACTTGGTTTGATTAGTCTGGTCCCTAATCTTTTGCCGATTGCTTTAGCTTTTGGAATTTGGGGGCTGTTAGTAGGCCAAGTCAACCTGGCGGTTTCAGTTGTAACAGGATTAGCGCTTGGAATAGTCGTTGACGATAGTGTTCACTTTCTATCCAAATACCAACTGGCTCGCAAAGAATTGGGTTTGAACGCTCGAGAAGCGGTTATCTCAGCGTTCACCGCAGTTGGCACTGCGCTTGTGGTGACCACCATTATACTTGTTGCTGGGTTTTCAGTATTGGCACAATCAACGTTTGGCCTGAATAGTATAACAGCAACTTTGACAGGAATTGCCATTTCCATTGCACTCATTGCAGATTTGAGCCTTTTACCCGCATTGTTAATTCGATTAGACAAAGACAATGGAGGTTTAGACTCAATTGAACCTGATGCCGAATTACGTTCAGCTGTTCAACCTAACGTCGCTACTTGAGGAGAAAAACATGAGATTACTTATTGCAGCAGCGATCGCCGTATTATCGAGCTTTTTACTAGTCAGTTCGCATGCTCTTGCAGATAAAGGCATGGAAATAGCATTGGAAGTTATAAAGCGAGATCAAGGATGGGGTGATACTTCTTCCAAAATGACGATGGTCCTGAAAGATAAATATGGGCAGTCTACCCAGCGTTCGCTGCGTAATTCGAGTTTGGAAGGATCAAGTGAGGGAGATAAGTCTCTCGTCATTTTTGACACGCCCGGTGACGTTCGCGGCACTGCATTTTTATCACATACCAAGAAAACAGATACAGATGACCAATGGCTATATCTACCAGCTTTGAAACGGGTCAAAAGAATTGCATCTTCCAACAAAGCGGGCCCTTTTATGGGAAGTGAATTTTCATTTGAAGATATAGCAAGTCAGGAGATTGAAAAATACACGTACAAATATTTACGTGATGAAAAATATAGTGGTGTAGATTGTTTTGTAGTGCAGTATGATCCAGTTGACCGAAAAAGTGGTTACTCGTTTCAGGATACTTGGATAGATAAATCCAACTATATAGTGCTTAAAACAGAATATTACGATCGAAAAAAATCTCTCTTGAAAACTCTGACTTTCGATGGTTATAAAAAATATAAGGATAAATTTTGGCGCGCAGACACATTTCTCATGGTCAACCACCAAACTGGTAAAGAAACTGAATTGAAGTATGAAAATTGGGTTTTTGACACTGGGCTGTCAGAGAAGGACTTCAATAAAAATATGTTAAAGCGGGTCAAATGAAGGCAGATTTTCTGATATTAATACTTACTGGGGTGATTGCTGCCCAAACTGCAACTGCGGATGGTGAAGTGAATGCTAAGTTGATTGCAGACTTCAGGTCGTATCCCAACAGCAATGCTGGAACGATAGATAGCGGTCAGTCTCTCGAGCTAAATATTGAAGCATACCAAGATTTCGGTACTGCACGTGGTGTGCTTGAGCTTGTTGCGCGCATTGACGATCAAGATACCGGCCGACGTATCCTTGATGCGCGTCAGGCTTATGTAAGTACTGAGCTAGGCGGGGTGCAGGTTTATGTTGGAAATCGACAGGAATTTTGGGGCAAAGCCGAAAGTACAAATATAGTTGACGTCGTTAATCAGAAGGATGCCGCTGCGGATCAAGGTGGCGCTGGAAAACTAGGGGCGCCTTCGGTGTCGATTGAAAAATATATGGACTACGGCGATCTTCAGTTTTGGTTCATGCCCAATTTCCGAGAATTGACATTTAATGATGCGGATGCGCATCCAAGTGGAGAATTACCTGTAAAAGCTGCGCGGTATCAGCGGGCGGAGGGGAAAAATGCAGACGATTTTGCCTTCAGGTTTTCAACTGTTGTCGATGATTGGGATTTGGCTGGAAGCTTGTTCTATGGAACGGCACGGACCCCAATAATGTCAGTCGTTGATGCGGGAAAGGCTCTGGAGCCATATTACCCTGAACAAAAATCTGTTGGTCTAGAGGTGCAATATACCGGCGACGCAACTCTTTTGAAATGGGAAAGCTTGCATGGAAAGCAAGATAGCAAAGACTTTTTTGCAGCTGTGGCTGGCCTGGAATACACCCTTTACGGTGTCTTGAATCAAGTTTGGGATTTAGGGTTGATTGCTGAGGCACAATATGATGAGCGTCCACAAGCTGCCGCGAAACGTTTCCATGTGGGCGGTTTGCGGGTTACTTTGAATGATGCCGAGGATACCACCCTATTGCTTTTAACCTCACAGGACGAGGCAAAAGATCAGTCTCTTATTTCATTTGAAGCATCGCGACGGTTAAATTCATGGTCGAGCATTGATGTTGGTGCAAAGTTTTTTGATGCAAAAACTCCCACTTCGGTATTTGGCGTTCTCAATGATGATGATGCGATCAGCGTAAAGCTAAACATGTTTTTCTAGAACATCTATTTCTTTTGCTGCCTCGCTTAAAAGTTCCAAACAAAACTTGGTCGCAACTGCCATGTCCTGAACTGAGATCCACTCTAGAGGACCGTGAATATTCTGCATGCCTGTAAATAGGTTTGGCGTGGAAATCCCCATTTCGGTGAGGCGAGATCCATCTGTACCACCCCGAATCGGAATTGCTGTCGGTTGAATTTTTAGATTGAGCGCAGCTTTATTTGCGATACTGACAGGGGTCATGTCAGATTGTAGCCAGTAATGCATGTTTCTGTATTGGGCGCTAATGTGGCAAGAGATGCTGGCTCGGGGTTCCGATAGCTGGACGGCCTCACAGACCTGGAGCAATAATTTACCTTTTGCTTTTAGACCCTCAAGCTCAAAATCGCGAATTATGAATTTTAGTTTCATCTCTGCGGCGCTCCCATTCATTTCAGTCACATGAATAAAACCCTCGCGTTGATGCGTGGTTTCTGGTGTCAATGTGGCCTGTGGGAGAGTCGAAACTATTTTTGAGGCAAGGTGAATAGCATTGACCAGTTTATCTTTGGCCAACCCCGGGTGAATTGAGACACCTGATATCTTTACTTCTGCGCCGTCAGCTGAAAACGTTTCGGACTCTATCTGTCCGACCTCGCCCCCATCGAAGGTATAAGCGAAATCAGCATTCAGATCTTTTGGCAGTCTTGGATCAACACCATAGCCAATTTCCTCATCTGGTGTAAACGCAATTCGGATCGGACCATGTTGAATTTGGGGATTTCTTAGCATGTGGCGAGCAGCTGTCATTATAATGGCAATACCTGCCTTGTCGTCGGCACCGAGAAGAGTTGTTCCCGATGCAGTTATAATATCATGCCCTCGTTTTTCCTCCAAATAAGGAAATTCGGTAGGGGATAGAACGAGTGTCTCATCGTCAGGGAAAGTAATGTCTCCTCCGTTATAACCTTTGATTACTCTAGGTTTTACATCTGAGGCATTAAACTGTGGCGCAGTATCCACATGGGCCAAAAGGCCAATTGTTGGAGCTTGGACGTTCCCGGGTATTGTGGCTAAAACTACACCGTAATCTGTGAGTTGTACGTCTTGTGCTCCAATATCTTCAAGCTCTCGCTTTAAAAGATTCAGCATGCTAAATTGGATCGCAGTACTAGGTGCAGTTGGTGCATCACTATCGCTCTGACTGTCAATAGCCGCATATCGCATAAGTCTATCTTCCAGCTCTTTATCGAATTGATTTTTCATATATATTTACTCTTTTTTGTTGCTCTGCGGCAGTTGTAAACTGGTCAATGAAATTACATAATTGTACCAATTTCTTGTTCCAGTCTATGTTACCCCTAAATGAGCTCTCATTGAAGATGTTGTAAGGCTCTCGTAGACCCCAAGGTCTGCCTTTTATAGAAGCAAGCGTCGCTCTTAATATATGGCAATGCTTCAAGATAAAGTTAGCTCAAATGCAAAAACTCTTTAATATTTTGAAGACTTGACAAAACACTAACTTTGAACTTTTTCCAATTTTTTGCACTGTAAGTAGTTCTCCCAAACTTAAAAAACATAGTAAAAGATGTATTTGTAGTTCTTCATATTTATTTCTCTATTGGCGAGTATTTTGTTCAGTAGCTTTTAGTTATTCAGCGAGTTTTATTAAATGGCTGAGTGTGAAAAATGTGGTGAAATCATTAAATTGACGAAGCAAATATGAAGTTTATTAAATTTTTAGATGTAACAGAAGACTGGGGAGTCCTGTCTATGTTGGATGAACTGTTTTATTGGGATTACATGTATCTTAGGGAAACTGAGATGCTTTTAAGAGAGGAGTTTATTACTCATATCCAAAAAGATTTTTTGGATGGCGAGCCTAATTCAACTAACTGTAAAATTCTCTATGAAGATAAGAAAGTGCTTTCTTGGGAATATGATTTTGAAAGTCCTCTGGGACTACGGCGTGTGACTTTAACGTGTCTTAAAAAAGATGGGAAATTGTGGTGTCAAATTATGGCGTTTGAAGAACTTAACTAAATTCTTTTAAAATGCACATATAAAAGACCTCTAAGACTGATAGGCATTAATCTTAAAGGTCCTGAAATAAGTCGTCACGCGTTATTGTTTGTTCTGACAAAAAAGCCTAGTTTGATACCTTAGCCTAACCAGTAATCGCCGATTGGTGTTATTACGGTAGTGGATGAAACGTCCGCGCCAGCTTCTTCACGTGCCTTAACCACGTCTGAGCGCAGCCCAAATGTTTGCATAAACTCTGGGTTTGGAACGTCCATCATAACGTAGACAGATGTCTCGTCTGGATTTGCAGCAGCCCAAACTATCTTTGCTCCTTGCGCACCAGCTTCGTCTTGCATCGATTTTGCCATTTCTGTCCAAGTCTCAAAACCTTTTGAAATCTTTACTGTAATTAACATGCTAGGCATCTGTATTTCGCTCTCCGTTAAAAATATTTCACTCAATCCAGTGTAATGATGGACTTATAAAATGGAAGAGTTACGCCACGACTTTAAATGAATGTTTTTACTTATGGGTTTTTGCTTAATAAGGACAGTCAAGTAAAAGCTGTGACAGCAAAAGGAGAACTCTCTCCTGCTTTCTTTAATACCTAAAACTATACTGTTCTTATTTGTAGGTTTGAATACGTGCGAACTGTGGCCGCTGCAGCCTTGATTGAAATATATACGATGAGAGCGTAAATGTTGAGGCGGTTAAGATGGCTGCACGTCCAGTAATTGAATGACTAAATGGCTCTCAAAATATATATATTGGTAGCGGTGATAATGCGTTACGCAATCCAAATCGTAGGCTTAAGGACAGATACTAAAACCAAACTGATTTCTTTATATTGTGGATGTGGGCGAAACAGTGCGAGTGCGTATATTCGCTCTGTTATTGTTGGAGGGTCCCACCAGCATCTATGATACTCCAAGAACCATTAGTTAGGTGGACTACATTGTACGTCAATTGGTCAAGGTATAACACAATAGAGTAATAACATTATGGAACACTTATAAATGAAGTATCTGGCTATTTTGCGGGAGAATGATTTACCAACGATCAGTAGGGTTGGTGGTGCTTCGACAACTCAAGTCGTGACGCCAAAATGTGGTGCAAAATCGTTTTTAAATGGGTTTACTGAACTTCCTCCTAAAGCGAGTATTCCTTTGCATTATCATAATTGCGAAGAAAGCGTTTTAATTGTCCGAGGGGATGCAACAGTTGAAGTCGATGGTGAGCAATTTGTCGCAAGAGTCGGTGATGTGACATGGCTACCCGAAAAAGTACCTCATCGTTTTATAAATTCATCAAAGACGGAAATTCTTCGAATATTCTGGACATATGCTTGTCCATCCCCCACTAGAACGCTCGTTTGCAGCGGCGAAACTAGCTCTATTTTATCTGAACAAATTAGCATGCCTGATGCCTAAGCACAATTAATCCAATCAAGGGTATCAGAAAGGTAAAGTTTTTTCATGGCTTAGAACAAAAGATCCCTAAAAATCTAATGAGATTTCAGTTGATTTTCTTGGTAAAGCTGAAGCTAAAACCAGTACTAGATGGCATATTTTTTCCCAAATTTGTTGCATTTGACACATTTTGAGAATTGCGCTCTTTCTGTGCAAGTATTTCTTTTTGGATACAAGTTGCCATTTCTGGACTTTTATTTTTAAAACCATAGTCAGAGCAAATATTAAGGTAGTGTAAGTTTACCTCGTTAGTTGGGGTTTGCTTAAACCAATTATCAGAACCAACCTTGGGCTGGCATCCTGACAATGTAAAAATAATAACCATTCCAAGAAAAGATCGCATAATCTCTCATTCATTTAAGTATAATTTTTTGGTACTTCTAAGATCTAAAAAGGAAAAAGTCAAAGCTATGGCTAAAGATAATTATTGAAGGATTTCGTAATGGACTTAGCAACGAAAGTAGATTTCCTGTGTGAAGCTATAATAAGGCTTGAAAATAAGTTGGATGAGATAATTGAAAAGAAAAATCTTATCCCTCGGCCTACAAGTTCTGAACAACCAACGCTTGGAAACAGACAAAAAGAGGTTTGGCTTGAAGAGCGTTTGACGGAGATGGAAAAAAATCGTTAAAATTGAGACAGGTTTATGAGCATGTAAAATTAGCCTTTCAAAGCATAAAAAGTGAGGACAAAAAAGTGAACATTATTCTACTTTCGTCAATAGCCAAAAACATATTGTTGGTAATTGTCTCTGCGGATCCGTGGGAATGATAGCTGTTTAACCGTTGATAGATGTCTATTGTAGTCACATTGATGTTGATGTTGTTGATAGTGCTGTACGCTTCCGTAAGTTTTAAAGTAACGGCGGCACTTGCACCCAATTTATCTATTTTGGTGTCAGCAATAAAGCGCTATGGAGAGTCGATAATAGTCTAAAAGTTTTGGTAAATGGAACTAGCAAAAATATAAAACTGCTCCATAATTAGAGTATTAACTTTACTAGATTAGGTTTTATTTCGATGGTTATAATGAGTGCGATGTTCAGAATAAAGCTACCTGATATCTATAGTCGCTTTCCATAGCGACATTATTAAAAAAATATTTAAGACAGAAAAAGCCGCAACGCATCTTAGGGAAGTTTGTGGTCCCATCCAGATTATCAGTAAAATCCCAAGAATTGGAGCGCAGGATTGCGCCATTAGCCAAGGCCGGGCAAGTCCACCTATGATAGAGGGATATCTCTCCTCTCCGTAGAGCGCCAATGGAAGTGATCCTCTTGAAATGGAAAACAACCCGTTCCCAATGCCAAAAAGGATGATGGCCAATGCCGCAAATCCATTATCAAGTGCAAGCAAAACTAGGCCTGCTGTGACCATTGTCACTGATATGGAAAGGGTCCACATAGGGTGGTGACGCTCTTTATTTGCAAGCTCAACCAGACGTGCGGCAACTTGAGCAGGTCCCATCAAAGCACCGATTGCGACGGCAGCTGCCAACGTTAGACCTTGAGCTAGAAGATATGTAAATATCAGGGCAGAAATGTTTACGATTATCAGTCCATGTATAATTTGGATAAAGGCAAAGGTCAAAAAGCTCTTGGTTTCATCCGCTGTGAAACTAGTTACCTTCAGAGCTTTTTGATGATTGTTTTGATTAGTGTCATCAAATGGTGTGGGTATCAGAAACAGGATAATTGGAAAGCAAATAAAAGCATGAATAGCAGCATACGCAAAAACAGTACCCCGCCAGCCCCAAACTTCCAGCATTAATGCTGAAAGTGGCCAGCAAGCGGTTGATGCAAAGCCACCAATAAGCGTTACGAGACCAATCGCACGTCTAGCTTCTTTTCCATAAAGCCGCCCCAGCGTTGCGAATGCAGGATCGTAAAGTCCAGCAGCCATGCCGAACCCAAGTACAACCCATCCAAACCAGAAAACCCAAATATTTTGTGCTGTCCCAAGAATACATAATCCGATGCAAATCAAGAAACAGCCAATGGACAAAATCAAGCGGCCGCTTCCATTTTGAATCTTGCGGCCGATCAGGGGCGACGTGATACCTGCTGTAAACAATCCGATTGACAAGGCCCCAGTCACCGACTTGATGCTCCACGATGTATCTGACGCAATTGGGTCCGCCAGAATAGCCAAGAGATAATAAGTGCTGCCCCAAGTAAATACCATCACCAGACCAAGAGCCGAGACTATTAACCATTGGGGTAGTCGATATAAGGGCACCGTCATTTTAGTTTTCCCTTAAGCCCATTTCTTGCCTGAACATCGCTGATATTGAATGTTTGATAAGACTAGGGGGTTCGCGCGCTCCCGTTATCAAAGCCTCTCATTAGTATATTCACTATTCTACATTGCCTCCAGCGGCTTGCCATTGTTTAAATCCACCAATGTTAAATACATTTGAATACCCCATTTCCTGCAGAGTTTTACCTGCAAGAGCTGCCCGACCGCCTGCTGCGCATAGTACACAGATACGTCTGGCTTTTTTGAGTTCTTCCTTGAAATAGGGTGTTTTTTCATCAGCCGCAAATTCTAGGATACCACGGTTAACACAAAGCGCACCTTTGATTGTACCTGATTCTGCAATTTCACTACTGTCTCGGACATCCAGAAAAAGTGTAGAACTATCTCCATGATATTTTACAGCATCTTCTGCCGATATACGTTGGACGACGGAATTTGCTTCGACTACATAATCTTTTGATGTTTTCATTTTAGCCTCGGAGTTTTAATCTTAACTAAGGACAAATAGTATCTTTTCCTGATAACAGAGTAAATGCTACAGAAAATTAAGTCGCTGACACGTATAGACATCTTAGCTATTTTTCCATTAGTGACGTTTTACGCAATGGTTTTGGCTCTATGAGCCTTTAGTCGATCCTTTGTGTTTGAAGAGCAATCTGTCGGAACATATTAAACCAGAAAATTGCGGGTCTCCTAATCCTGTCCAAAAGGTCAAATCTTAATGAACATTACGACTGATCAATTGTACAATAGCTCCCCGGTTTATATTGCATTTTTCGTATATGCATTTGCGCTGGGCACTTTATTTCCTAGGATTGGCGATCTGCAAATACAATTAGGCGTGCAGGAGGGAACCCTTGGCCTCGCTTTGATTGGGTTACCTTTAGGTGTTCAAGTGTCTTTATTATTGGCTGACAAAATCTTGAAGTATTTGAATACACGCCATGTAATGTTGATCGGTATCCCGGTCGTTGGCTTGGCATTTTATTTTGCCGCCTTAGCCGACCATTGGATCATTTTTTGCGGCTTTTTATTCTTATCTGGACTGTGTGTTGGGACGCTGGAAGTCGCAATAAATTTAGAGGCCGATAGGATCGAATTCTTGGTTGAGCGTCGCATAATGAATCGCTCTCACAGTTTTTGGAGTTTGGGCTTTTTTGCAACCGGTATTTTAGGCGCAGGAGTGGCCCAACTAAATATTACGCCAGCACTGCATTTTCTCGCTTCGGCTTTCGTAAGCACTTTGGCCACCATCGTATATTTTCGAAACTATTCACCGGCTCCAGCAAGGCCTGGCTCAGATACAAAGGTCCCCCATTTTGTTGTACCGTCTAAAAGCATCTTATTTTTAGTCATGCTAACACTTTCAGCGATGCTTGTAGAAGGCTCTGGCATAGACTGGTCCGTTATTTACATGCGCGACGTGCATCAAACGCTGCCAATCATAAGCGGTTTAGCATTCGCAGTTGGTGCCTTTTCGCAATTTGTGGCCCGATTTTTTGCTGATCAATATGTTGATAAGTTTGGTGCAGAACCCGTAGCCAAATATAGTATTTTTTTAATGTTGATTGGTGTTACTTGCGTAACATTCTCTCAATCTCCGCTTGCAGCCTTGATTGGGTTTGCTTTTATGGGGGCAGGGAACGCAGTTATTTTTCCTCTTGCTATATCTGCCGCAGCTCAAAAAACTGATAGGCCAGCAGCGGTCAATGTTGCTTCTCTGGTACAAATATCTTTTGTTGTGTTTTTACTTGCGCCACCACTATTGGGATTTATCGCTGAAATTTTTGGTATCAGAGTTTCATTTGGTCTTAGCATACCGTTCATCTTTATCAGCTGGCTTACTATTAGAGCTTTGGCGCAAATAGAAGAGAGTACTAGATAAAATTGTTGACAGCTTAAGGTCTCAGTCAAATTATGTAATTGGCTGCACTGTGCTACGTTGAATAGGGTAAAATCCAAGAGATTATAGATCGCCGGCAGATAGGGAAGTTAACATGGGTAAATCCAATTTAAAGCGTAGTTTGCGATCTAGAGCATCCATAATGTCATACCTGGAATTTGCGTTATGAGTGCATTTCTAAAAACTAACCGTGAGACTGCCCATTGGGGCTATTTCGATGCAGCGCGCGATCCTGTCTTGACGATTGAAAGTGGATCTGAAATCACCATTCAAACTGTTTCAGGGGGACCGGATATGCTCCCTGGCGACGGGTTTTATGTTCCGGAGGAACTTTTTGATCTGCATAACGATGGCGTTCCTACAATGCCTGGTCACATACTTACTGGTCCCGTAGCAGTCAAAGGTGCGGGTCCCGGCAATGTGCTTCAAGTCGATATTCTGGATGTAAAACTGAGGCAGGATTGGGGGTATAATATGATCCGCCCTCTCGTCGGTACTTTGCCGCAAGATTTTCCTGAACGTCATAAAACTATTATTCCTCTGAATATTGACCGCGCAGTGGCCATACTGCCTTGGGGTTTGGAGCTGCCACTCACACCATTTTTTGGGGTTATGGGTGTTGCACCGCCCGCTGAATGGGGCCGCATTTCAACCATAGAGCCGCGCGTGCATGGCGGTAATATTGACAACAAAGAGCTGGTCGCTGGCACAACACTTTATTTGCCTGTTTTTGTTGATGGAGCGTTGTTTTCTTGTGGGGATGGACATGGAGCGCAAGGTGATGGTGAAGTCTGTGTGACAGCCATTGAGACGGCTCTTGAGGGTAGGTTCCGTCTAACGGTGCGGCGTGATTTAAAGTTCAATTATCCACAAGCGGAAACGCCTGACCATATTATAACGATGGGCATGGATGCAGATTTGGATCGCTGTGTTGAGATCGCATTGCGCTATATGATCAACTTCGTTTCAGACCGTTTGGATATTACCAAGGCTGAAGCCTATATGCTGTGCAGTCTGTCAGGGGATCTGCGTATTACTCAGACTGTAAATCGTGAAAAGGGCGTCCACATGATGATGAAAAAAACACTTCTGGGTTTATAAGACCGGCAAATTTTTTTCTATCGTAACGGGAGCGAATTTTAGTATGAGTATCGGCATCGCTTCAGCGCGCCAAGCTTTTCTTTCATGAAGAGTATTATCCAATTTAAGTCAAAGCCAATCATATGGAGTTTGATGTGATACAATCAATTTCGAGCCGCCTAGATTATCCTTGTTTGAGAACTATAAGCTATCTTAATCAGGCGTCTTTGGGGTTGATGGGTGAGCCGGCTGTAACCGCGATGCATCACTTTCTTGATGAAACAGCTCGCCATGGGAATTTGAAAATGTCGGATGCTGAGGAATCTGTATTTTTACAGCCTCTGAGGTCCCGTTTTGCGCAGCTCATTGGCTCTGAGAAAAACAATGTCGCGATTGTAGCAAGCGCAAGTGAGATTTTGAGCCAGCTACCAGCATTGCTATCTCCTACAGAGGAGAGCAAGATTATTTTGGTTGCCACTGACTTTCCTGCAATAACGCGTCCTTGGATAGCTTATTGCCAGGCAAACCCATGTAGAATTTGTTTTGTTGAGGAAGAACCTGATCAAAGTTTAACCGACCAGATAATTCAAAACCTAGACGCACAAACTGTGGCAGTCTGCATAAGCTTCGTTCAGTTTGCTTCTGGAAGACGGCTCAATATTTCTCGCTTGCGCGCTGCATCTCAAGCAGTTGGGGCAAAATTGGTGGTTGACGTGACGCAGGCGGCTGGGGCTGTCCCGGTAAGCGTGCAAGAGTGGGATGCAGATGTTGTAGTTTGCAGTGGATACAAATGGCTTGGTGGGCATGGTGGTATAGCGTTTGCGCGTTTCTCAGATGCGCTATTGGAAAAACAACCGCCATTCATTGGCTGGTTTGGAGGGGACGATCCCTTTAACATGGATGCAAAACAGTTGTTACTGTCCAAAACAGCTGCCAGATATACTCAGGCCACCCTGTCTTATATTTCAGTTGTCGGTTTAAATGCAGCATTGGACGAATTACTGAAAACTAGTGTAGAGCGGATACATAATCACTCCAGTCAACTTGCAGAGGTTTTATTAACGGGTCTTACCAATCTTGAATGGGAAGCTTTTATCGAGGCGGATGCAGATGAATTTTCGCCGCACATTATAACTCTGCAAACCGCACGCCATAATGTGCAGTCGGCCTTACAAAAATTGGAGAAAAATGGTGTAATTTGTGGAAATCGAAATGGACGTATCCGCGTCTCACTCGCGCATTATAACAATGAAGACGATATTCAGTCCCTATTAAAAGTACTCTGAGTTATCCTAGGGGCGAGCGCGCTATGGTCAAATTTTTGATATTATGAATTTTTTCGTCTGAACTCATTTTTACATTATAAGCTTATGCAAACTTAAGTCATGCGTTTATGGTGTTTCTTATAGTGCTAGCCGATCAGCAATTTTTTCAAGGAATGCCAATCCTTGGACTAATTCTTGGACTGTGATGTACTCATCAGGCTTGTGGGCACGCGTGATACTTCCTGGACCAAAGACAACGGTTGAAAAGCCCTCCGCACTGAAATACCCCCCATCAGTTCCAAAAGACACGACACCTTGGCTATTGATGCCGGTGATTTCGCTAACAAAAGCAGCAGCAGCGTGCGCATTTTTGTTATCCATACCGGGTGCTGGAACTTCTGTGATAATACGGATATCACAGTTTGGGTTGATCGCTTTCATTGCAGGAATAAGCTCTGCTGCATATGCTTCTATTTTGGCGATTGTCTCACTGCCATCCTCGTTTGGCATTTGCCGGTACTGCCAGTCAAAATTGCACCAACCTGCTGTTGCGTTGCGTGCTGTACCTCCCTCAATTATACCTACATTAAAAGTTCCATATGGTAAATCAAACGGTGACCCTAGGATTGGATGGTTGGCTTTTTCAACACCGATCTCATCGATTTTAGCAATGAGCTTGCTTGCGATTGAAATAGCACTCACGCCTTTTGTCGGATCACTTGAATGGGTTTCATGGCCCACAATCTCTGTACGCATTTCGTAACTGCCTTTGTGCCCCGTGATAATTTGCATCTCGGTTGGCTCACCGATAATTACAATATGCGGTTTGTATGGCAGGCGATTGATGCTTTCGAGCAAAACTGGCATTCCAAATCCTCCAGTTTCTTCATCATATGAAAAGGCTATATGTATTGGTTCTTTCAACCCCACTGCTTTAAAATAAGGGACTGACGCGAGGACGCAAGCCAGAAACCCTTTCATATCTACCGAGCCACGCCCATAGAGACGGTCGTCCTTGCGGGTCAATATGAAAGGGTCCGTACTCCAGTTTTGTCCAATGACGGGCACAACATCTGTGTGTCCGTTCAATAAAACGCCACCATCTATTTCTGGTCCTATAGTTGCAAAGACATTGGCGCGTTGATTGTCTTGGTCGATACTCAGAGACGCTGTAATATCATATGCTGAAAAGTAGTCTTGGATGTAGCTGACGATCTCTTCCGTTGGGCGGCCAGAAATACTTTCAAAACTGACAAGATGTTCTAGAATTGAAATTGTATTTTCCAAAGTAACAGTCATTCCTGTCTCCTCAAATTTAAAAGCCATTCGAATGATCTTTAGTCTAAATGATTAATCGTTTGCTTCATGAGCACAACCGAACGGTACTCTACAGAATTTAACAAAATATGAAGTATAAAGAATATGGCCACAAGGACTCTTTAAAGTTCCACTATTTAAGGGAGACAGACAGCGATCTGCTCTTGGCCCTTCTTATGTGTTAGGACTGAAATGCCGTTCCTTATTTTTGCTTTGGCCTGCGCGGGACGGCGTTTGGTCCTTTGGAAACTTTGGGTTTTCTGGCACTGGTTGCTGCGTTGTCACTTTTGCCTTGCGCCGCGGATTTGCGGCGCTTTGGTATTTTGTTGCCGCCTGGGGGCACAAACCGTTTTGATGTATCGTTGGCTGGTGCGCGATAACGGTTTTCGTCGCCTGTACTAATATTAGAGGACGATTCTTTTGGCTTTCTGGTACTACCTTTAACCTTTCCGCTAAAAGGCTTTTTAGACTTTGAAAAACCTGACTCTTTGCCTTTAAACAAGGGCGCTGGCTCGGCCTTCTTGGTCTCTACGGGTTTGCCTTTATAACCATCTGCCTTTGACGTTTTGCCAGAAATTGTTTTTAGATTGCCCTTGGCCTCGGATTTTTTCTTATATTCTTGCGACAATTTATTATTGTTAGTTTTCGAGCTTTTGATTAGCGTCACGACGCTATCCGGCCGCGAACGTTCCGGGCGTGGATCAGGCAGACTTCGTTCTGTTTGGACGTCACGCGGGTTTCGATTTTCGGTGAAATTAGGTTTGGCTTTGCGCTCCCCGTGATTGGATTTTGCTTTTTCACCAGAATGCTTGCGACCATCACTTGGACTTTTCGATGGTACTTTGTTACCAAGATAGTCCGGACGTGTTGGGTGTTGGATTTTATCCATATCAGGGGCTTTGTCTAACTTGCGCAAACGAATGTTGTCTTCCAGCTTACCTTCTGGCCCAACAGCATTTTGAAATTCTTCCACAATGGCCTGGCGAATTTCGATATAGCTTTCTTTGGCTTGAACTCGGATTGCGCCAATATCGTCTTTTGTGATTTTGCCCGCGTTACACACCATGGGCAAAAGTCTTCGAGGTTCTGCACCTTGGTCATGCCCTTGGGAGACAGTGAACCAGACGGATGGACCAAATTCGACTTTAGGCTTTCGGGCATTTTTGGCTGGGGCAGCATCCAGCTCTTCTGGGGCAGATTTACGGTCTAAATAAAGTCTCATATAGGCAGCTGCAATTTGCTCAGACGAATACAATTCGGTCAATTTTTTGATGAATCCAAGTTCGTGATCAGCGACGGGTTCTGACCATGTTCGATCGTTTAACAATCTGATTTGGTCGCGCTCCGTGACGTTTTCTGCGGAGGGAGCATCTGCCCATTCTGCAGTTAGTTTTGCCATTTTAAGCAAACGCTGGGCTTTGCTGCGGCTTTTCGGTGTGACAATCATCGTACTGACACCCTTGCGACCTGCGCGACCTGTACGGCCCGATCGGTGCAAAAGGATCTCGAAGTTTGATGGAAGTTCTGCATGCACCACTAACTCAAGATTGGGCAGATCAATTCCGCGTGCCGCAACATCGGTTGCGATACAAACTCTTGCACGACCATCCCGCATGGCCTGGAGTGCATGTGTGCGTTCGGTTTGGGTTAATTCTCCGGATAAAGCGACAACAGAAAATCCTCGATTGGAAAACCGTGTTGTCAACCGATTAACCATAGCTCGGGTATTACAAAAAACGATCGCATTGGGAGCCTCGTAATAACGCAGTACATTGATAATTGCATTTTCACTGTCACGGGGGGCTACACTCAGCGCACGATATTCAATATCGCTATGCTGCGAGGTTTCGCTGGTAGTTGCTATTCGAACAGCATCTTTTTGATACTGTTTTGCCAAGGCTGCAATTGCGCGCGGCACGGTTGCCGAAAATAAAAGTGTGCGACGATCCTTGGGAGCTTCACCCAAAATAAATTCTAAATCTTCGCGAAATCCCAAATCCAACATTTCATCGGCTTCGTCCAGAATGACGGCACGTAGCGCGCCCATGTCAATCGACCCCCGCTGAATATGATCCCGCAGTCGTCCTGGCGTTGCCACAACAATATGTGCGCCGCGAGCCAGTGTACGCCTTTCATCGCGGGAATCCATACCTCCCACGCAAGAGGCAAGTACTGCGCCGGCCTTTGCAAACAGCCAAGTCAATTCTCGTTTGACTTGGAGGGCAAGTTCGCGCGTTGGCGCAATAACCAGAGCCAAAGGTGCGCTAGCAGCCTCGAATACTGTCTCATCGCCTAAAAGGTTGGGTGCAATAGCCAGCCCAAAGCCAACCGTTTTGCCAGACCCGGTTTGGGCTGATACCAAAAGGTCGGACTGTTCAAGCTCTGTTTCTGACACTGCAATCTGTACAGGAGTGAGTGTTTCGTACCCCTGTTGTGCAAGAGCATCTGATATTGTTATGATCACTGTCGATGTGTCCGTCATTAGGGCTTTGTGTGGCCGGGTTTATGCGTCAATCCCAATTAGGCGCCCCGGGTTTGCCGATAAGATTTCCCATTACAATCCGACGGCTATATCGTCCCCGTAAGACCAAATTCACCCAATGTATAGATCTTTCTTTTATCGTTTTTTTCGTATCTGATTTTTTTTGGCATTTGCGTGCTTTGTCTAAAATGAATATTCCACCACACAGACCGCGCTGGTAAGGGAGCGAAGCCACATAAGACTAATGCAAAAAATATAAAATATGTCTGATGTGCTTGGCTCCATGGGCTTTGGACATCCTTCGCTTTAAATATCATGAGGTATGACCAAAGGTTTTCATTGTTACTCTACTCTTTTCTGTTGCAAGGTAAGGATGAGCTATCGAATTTACATTTTAATTTTGCTGCATGAAAGTAGTGGGACATGGATGAAACGAAATTTGGACATCGGGATCGTCGCGAACACTATATTCCCAATAAAAGGGTAGGATATCCACCAGTATTTGTATGGCCAGTCCAGCCAATTAACGCTTTGAAGTGGGTATTTTCAATTCCTGGCTATTTTATGCCTTGGAATGTGTTTTATGTGATTTTAGGTCTTGTTGCTTGGTTTTGGTTTTCACCAGCATTAGAAAATTTTTCCAGTCCTTCGTTTGAAACAGTTAGCCTGGTATTTCTTAGGAATGCGGGACTGGTCGGAGCCTATTTTGGAGCTTTTCATTTGCGTTTGTACATTCAGCGCAGGCAAGACATAAACTTCAAATTCAATCCAGCTTGGCCTCAAAAGGATGCAAATAAATTTATGTTTGGAAGCCAGACTGTCGATAATATCATTCTGACCTTTGGCAGTGGCGTGACGATTTGGACGGGAGTGGAAATTGGTATTCTGTATCTCGCAGCGAATGGTTTTCTGATTTTGGTCTCCCCAATTGATCAGCCTATTTACTTTTTTGTGATGATTTTTACAGTCCACTTGTGGCGGGATCTGCACTTCTATCTGGTCCATCGGTTAATACATTGTGATCCACTTTATCGTCTGGCGCATAATGTACATCACAAGAATACCAATCCAGGCCCGTGGTCGGGACTTGCAATGCATCCAGTTGAACATCTTCTATATTTTTCATGTGCTTTTATTTACCTTCTTTTTCCATTCCATCCCGCATTTATTGTGATCGCTTTAGTCCATGCGGGACTTAGCCCTGCGCCAGGCCATGCGGGGTTTGAAAGGGTGGTATTACAGGATGGTCGTGCCGTAGACCTTGATTGCTATGCGCATTATCTGCATCATAAATATTTCGAGTGTAACTATGCAGATGGAATTTTACCTTTGGATAAGTGGTTTGGTACCTTTCATGATGGAAGTGCCGACTCTCATAAAAAAATGTTGGACAGGCTTAAAGGAAATAGGATTAAGAAAACATAACAGAAATAGGTATTATGAGGTTATGCCCTTCACGTACTCGATTTTTTGAAATTGCTGAGAGAAGAAAAATGGTGCATCATTTTGTACTTATTATAAAGTTTGAGAATAGTACTTCCCGTGCAATTATAGCCTGAAATCAGGAGTTATAAGATTGACTGATCCTAGACCGCGATTTGATTACATAAAAGCAGCAGCTGATTTTTCACTTGAGGTGCCTGAAGATTTTAATTTTGCCTTTGATATTTTGTCTAAACAGGCCGCCCAAAATGATAAAACCGCTCTGATTTCTATAGATCGAAGTGGGCACCATATCGAAAATTTAAGTTATGGAGATTTGGATCGTGCCTCTGGTCGTTTTGCCAATGCCTTACTGACCTTGGGTGTATGCAAAACAGAAACAGTTCTCGTCGTTTTGCCTCGTATCCCTGAGTGGTATCACGTGCTGTTTGGATGTGCCAAAATGGGCGCTGTGGCGATGCCTGGGACAAATCTTTTAACTGGCAACGATCTTGAATACCGCATTAATAAAGCAAGTGCCAAAGTAGCGGTTGTATCCGAGGCTCACGCAGATGCGGTTAAAGCTATAAAAGCCAATTGTCCAAGTCTTGAACATCTCATTATTGTACGCGGCACGCGAAAAGGCTGGCATAGTTTTGAAACGATCTGTGCGCAATCGTCTGACCGTATTGACAGGTCTATGGTCCCTGCGACAAGTCGGGACGATTTATTACTGATATATTTTACGTCTGGAACGACGGCTATGCCTAAAATGGTTGGACGGGATCACGCGTATTCTCTTGCCCATGAAATTACCAAAACCTATTGGCAGGATCTTCGCAGCGAAGATGTGCATTGGACGCTGACAGACACAGGCTGGGCCAAAGCCGCATGGGGGCTATTATACCCACAAATTTTAGCTGGCTGCGCCATCCTGCTTTATGATGGGGAAGGTTTTGATCTGGAGATGCATTTGCGGATCATCAAAGAACATAAGGTTACAACATTTTGCGCTCCCCCAACCATTTACCGGCTGATGGCTCAGGCAGATCTTTCGAAAGCTGACTTTAGCTCACTTAGACATTGTTTTGGGGCTGGAGAACCTTTGAACCCAGAAGCTATGCGGGTTTGGAAAACTGCGACGGGCTGTGATATCTATGATGGGTATGGGCAAACTGAAACTATCAACATTGTCGCAAATTTTCCCGGCATGGATATTCGACCTGGGTCCATGGGGCGACCATGCCCGGGGTTTGAAGTCGACATAATTGATGATCAGGGCAACGTTCTTGCCGACGGGGAGATTGGGCATATTGCCATAAAAATAACAGATCCCTATCCACCAGGCTTGTTCAAGGGATATTATCGCGATGAAAAAAAGACGGCTGAGGTATTTCGCAACGGATGGTATTATAGTGGGGATACTGCCACGCGAGACGAAGATGGATATATTTGGTTTGTAGGGCGTTCGGATGATATCATTTCCTCCTCAGGCTATCGTATAAGTCCGTTTGAAGTTGAAAGTGCTTTGGTCGAGCATCCAAGTGTCGTTGAGTCAGCCGTTGTTGCAAAACCTGATCCAATAAGGGGTGAGATTGTCAAAGCCTATATAGTCTTGGCAAAGGACTATCAGGCATCTGATGCGCTTGCTGTTGAAATTCAGGATTTTGTTAAACAACATTCTGCCCCTTACAAATATCCAAGAGAGATAGAGTTCAAAACATCTCTTCCAAAAACGATCTCGGGTAAGATCAGGCGAGTAGAGTTGCGCGGCGATACATCTGCAAAAACCTAGAAAAGCGGTGCACAAGTAAATCTACCTCGACAACGCATAATGTCGGGTTCACCAAAGGTTAGCAGTCGTCGTACTTTGATAGTTCGACTTTGCAAGCCAATCTGGATTGATCTCGCAGCCCCAACCGGGAGCCTCAGAAATGGTAACGTGACCATTGTCGACATCAAATGGGCTTTTTGTAAAAATACTTTGCTGCCAAGGGTAATAATCTTCACCTTCGATTGAAAATTCGAGATATTTGCCAGCATTGGGGATTGCTTTTAGCAAATGCATCGTGAATAGAGTAACCATTGATAGGTTAGCACAATGCGGCGTGACGGAAAGCTTGGCTTTTTTTGCCATTTCTACAACGCGCATAGTGCGACTGATCCCGCCTAGATATAAAATATCTGGCTGCACAATATCTACAGCGCGCATATCAATCATACGCTGCCATGTTGGTAAATCGCAGTCCTGTTCGCCCCCAGTGACATCAATTTCTAATGCCTCAGTGACTTGTTTGGTTTGTTCCAGTTCCCAATAGGGACAGGGTTCTTCGTAGTGAGAAAACCCGTACTCTTGTAAGAGCTGTCCAACCTCAATGGCCCGTTTAGGGGAATAGCAACTATTGGCATCTATTAGCAGTGCGACATCGTCTCCCATCGTTTTGCGCATGGTGGCGATGATCTCTTCTGTGCGCCCCGGCCATTCGTCCTTATTGCGTCCGACCTCGGCACCGGCGCGTACTTTGAATGCATCAAATCCTACTTCGTTGCGCAGTCGCATCAGGCGGTAAGCTTCGTCCTTGGGCGCGATATCGCGTTTCATCGATGAGGCATAAGCCCGTAGCTTTCCCGGAGTACCACCCAAAAGTTCTACTACTGGTTTGTCTTGTTGCTTGCCCCACATATCCCATACGGCCGTATCGAACCCGCCCAACGCGCGACGCAGATATGAGCCGGGAAATTTATGCTCGCGTTCAGTTACGAGGTCTAACAGATCATCAAAATCTTCAGTCTCCACTCCAAGAACCCAAGGCGCCACCTGACGATGCAATACCTGACAAGTTATATCCGAATGATATGTGGAAACTTGGCCCCAGCCCCGTGCACCAGTTTCGTCAGTGACGCAAACAAAACCAATAAATTCGTTACAAAAACTTTCAATGTGCGTAATCTTAACCATAGTTTTTGACCTGTGATCAGGCCTCCTCTTGCAAAATTGCAGCAGCTTTTTCACCCACAAGGATAGCAGCTGCGTTGATATTACCCGAAGGTATCGTAGGGAAGACAGAAGCGTCTGCAACCCTTAGCGCTTTTACTCCATGTACTCTGAGCTTCTGATCAACAACACTACTAGATGGGTCTGTTCCCATTCTGCACGTACCACATTGATGAAAGACCGTGCCTGCATTCTGACGTGCAAAGTCTATCATTTCAGCGTCGCTTTGGACGTTTTGTCCAGGGGAAAATTCTTTGGTCACGATCTCTTTTAACGCTGGAGTTTCGGTGAATTTGCGCATAAGGCGCATGCCTTTTACCATCATTTGTAGGTCATAATCCGTAGACAGGTAATTACCGTAAAACTTTGGAGCGACAAATGCATTGTTCGAATTTATTTCTACACGGCCCTCGCTTGTTGATTTACATGGGCTAAATCCAATGCGCACAGCGGCAAACGGATCTGGGCTCATCATGGGGCGTGTCCCATTTGGCGCGACTGTATAGCTGAGCGGAGAGAAATACAGTTGAAGGTCAGGGACCTGTAGGGATGGATCCGATTTAATGAAGCCTCCGCCTTGATTAACGCTCATCGAAAGAGGGCCAGTTTGTTTAAAGATATATTCAAGCCCGACCTTTATTTTCCCCCATATGGGGCGTAGGACTTGATTGAGCGAGGGTTGATTGACTAGCAAAGTATGGTCGATGCTCAAATGGTCTTTCAAATGTTGACCGACATCTGGCAAATTATGCAGCACTGCTATTTTATGGCGTTGCAATAAGGGCGCTGAGCCAATCCCTGAAAGTTGCAATAGGTGAGGCGAGAGTAAAGCCCCGGCGCTGAGGATAACTTCACGGTTGACCTGAGCAAACTTTGTTTTTCCTTTGTGGAAATATTCTATCCCAATAGCTTTTTTGCCTTCAAAGATGATTTTTTTAGCGTGTGCTTTTATCAGCACTTGGATATTCTTTTGATTTTTTACTGGCCGTAGATAGGCGGTATATGCAGAGGCGCGAAAACCTTTATCCGTCGTCGTCTGGTATATGGTAGCCCCTTCCATATCAGTACCATTATAGTCTGTATTAATGGGAAACCCGAGCTGACTGGCCGCTTTGAGATAGGCATTTGTTAAAGGATGGACTTTTTCAGATACATCTGTGACGGATAACGGTCCACTACCTCCACGCGTCTGATCGGGACTACCTTTCCAATTTTCCATTTTGCGGAAATAAGGCTCTAGGTCTTCCCACGACCAACCTGGTGCAACAGCTCCCCATTCATTGAAATCATTGGGATGTCCGCGTACATAAACCATTGCATTGATTGAGCTTGATCCTCCAAGAACCTTTCCCCGTGGCCAATACATCGGTGTTCCTGTCAGGGCTGGTTCTGGCTCGGTCTGGAATTTCCAGTTGACTTTGGGATCGTAAAATAGTTTTCCGTATCCTATAGGCATATGGATCATTGGGTGTAAATTTGAGCCGCCCGCCTCAATGACTAAGACCTTCAGCCGCGGGTTTTCTGCCAGTCGACCAGCAAGGGTCGATCCTGTCGATCCAGCGCCCACAATCACATAATCAAATATCCCATGGGGATCGCGATCTGCGTCTTTATTGAATGATTTATCTGGCATTCAGTTCTTTCAAAACCTGTCATTCGCACAGATTTTTATAATTTAGCTTCCAAAAGAAAAGTTGTATATTTATGAGGTAAGTCTTCCATTAATTTTAAGTCTTTGGAGCCTCGACGCTTTCAGTTTTAAATTCTGCGGGTGATGTAATCTCAATCAATTCTAGATCGTCGCTATGGTGTATCTCGCGATGGCGGATACCGGCGGGTTGCAGAGCTGCGGACCCTCGGCGGAATGTGATTTCCCCTTGGCCCTCATATTCAAAAGTGACCCACCCTTGGAGGATGTAGATCATCTGAAAATCTAGATCATGGACGTGCCAATTGGGTTCAGCGTGCCGCCCGGGTACTGCGCGAATGACGTTGGCAGAGTATTTTCCGCCAGAGGCGGTATTTATTCCTAGATCACGATATTCAAAAAATGCTCTTAATCCACCGGAAAAACCACCACTTAATGTCCCACTTCCGTCCGCGTGGCTGACAGAAAAAGATTGTCCATTCCATATCTTAGAAGTCATCAGTCTCTCCCAATATCAAAGACTGTCGCGCCTGTTGTTTTACGTTCCAGTAAGGCTCGAAATGCTATTGGGACATCTTTTAAAGGATAACGTTGATTTATATCCATCGTTAAATGTCCATCGGCGATCATTTGAAACATATTGCCTGATACTTCACTCAGACTTTCCCATGTATCGATAAAGTTAAAAAGCGTTGGTCTTTGCGCATATAGAGAGCCATTATTTGCCAGATCAGACATAGCAATATTTTTTATTACGCCACTGGATTGACCAAATGAAACAAATAAGCCAAACCTTTTGAGACATGATAGAGTATGGGGATAGGTGGCTTGCCCAACGCTGTCATATGCCACATCAACTCCATATCCATTTGTTATGTCTTGGACTTCATCAACAAAGTTTGCGTTATTGTAATTTATTACATGCGTGAAGCCTGCCGCCTTCGCTAAAGAAATTTTGTCATCGCTTCCCACGGTTCCAATAGACTCTGCACCAAGATATTTTAGCCACTGGCCGGCAATAAGGCCGACGCCACCTGCCGCTGCATGAAAGAGAACTTTGTGATTGTGGTTAACTTTGAAAGATCGGTTCAGCAGATACTCGACTGTCATGCCTTTAAGCATGGCCGCCGCTGCAACTTCATCTGAGACGCCTGCTGGAAGTTTGACAAGCTTATCTGCCGCAAGAACGCGTTCTTCGCGGTAAGCGCCATTCGGCGTCGAATATGCAACCCGGTCTCCTACAGCAAAAAAATCAACGCCTTCGCCAATTTGTGCGATAATACCAGCTGCTTCACCTCCCGGTATCTGTGGCCCGTCTTCGGGAAAAGGATAAGTCCCACTCGTCATGTAAACATCGATAAAATTCAAACCCACTTTTGTCTGATGGATCAAAACCTCCCCCGGAGAGAGTTGCGGTGTCGGAATATCGCGCCATTCGAGAACCTCGAAACCGCCCGGTTTATCTGCACAGATTGCCTTTGCCATTTTGTTTTCTCCATTTGCTTAGTGTGACGGTATTGTGAGTACCCTAGGCTGGTCAATTAAAGAACTTCGCTTTTCCAGGTGTTTCTTAAAGAATTAAAAAGTTTTTCTTGGGTGGAATTAATTTGGTTCAATCAGTTATTTAAAGCATAAAAAATTTTCTTCAAAAATGATAGATGAATTGGCGAACTGTAGCTTCTACAGGTCACAAATTTTATTTTTAAATGGGCTATACCTTAGAGTACAAAGTTATGTAAGCCCATGGAGGGATGGCAGTCTCAATCAAGCTTGTGGTAGATAAACTTGGACCGCGCGATCTGCTTGCGTGCAGTTTAGTGATTATAAAACTACGATGACTTTAGGAGAGCTGCCATGTCTTGGATTAAAACAATTGCTTACAATGAGACGTCTGGTCGTCTTAGAAAGTTATACGACCGGGTCAAAGGGCCGGATAATAACGTCGATAACATTATGATGTTGCACTCATTGCGCCCTCACACAATGGAGGGGCATATGGCCATTTATAAATATGTGCTTCATCATTCCTCAAACACTTTGCCAAAATGGTTCCTAGAGACCCTTGGCATATGGGTCAGCGCATTGAACAGGTGTGTCTACTGTGTGGATCATCATTTTGCAGGGCTGCAACGGTTGCTGGGGGATGATGTGAAAGCAGGTCAAATAAAGGCAGCGATTAGCGCGCAGAATTTTGATATGGCACCATTGGATGGAGCACAAAAAAGTGCAATGATTTATGCACAGAAATTAACGCAAGCGCCGGCTGACATCAGTGAGAATGATATTATTGCGATGAGAGACGCTGGATTTAACGATGGCGAGATATTAGAAATCAATCAAGTTTCGGCCTATTTTTGCTACGCAAATCGAACAGTGCTTGGTCTTGGTTGTCACACTAAGGGCGATATTATAGGTCTGTCGCCGAATAATTCGGATGATCCAAATGATTGGGGACACAAATAAGGTCAGTTTCGCGTATAAACTTTCCAGAGGATTGCTTCTTAATGTGTTCTTAATCAATTAACTTGAGCATCCACTCATGCAACTGAAGACCGTCAGGAGTATCAGAATTACATAGTTTGTCGACCAGATCAAAGTGATTGGCAGCCTGAACAACTCGAAATTTTAAATGCTCCCCGCGTTTACTGAGCGCGTCGGCTAATTGCCATGATTGATCGATCCATCCCGAAGGTTCATCACCGCCAACGGCAATATAATATTGTGGCCCAACTAAGGGTAAATTCGTAATTACGCACCAGCGTTTTGCCTCTTTTTGCGTCATTCCAATGTCGCCATTGACTGTAATATGGCGCACGACTTCCGTTTCGTAAATTCCCGTCAAAGCCACAACACCGACTAATCGGTTTTGAAGGCTAGGGTGGTGCGAAAGATGTGCAGCCAGATTCGCGCCTGCGGAATGTCCAAATAAGATAAACTTTGGATCAGGTGTATCACACCTTACAAGCTCAATGAGCTCTGACACAGCGCGTTCCAGACTCTTAACAATATCAGTCAATGAAATTTCTGGGCATAGAGGATAGTTAAGATTTGCAGTATTAAACCCTGAGCGTGATAAATCCGCCATGTGATGATGCATCGCAGATTTGTCTAAAGAACGCCAATAGCCGCCGTGAATATTGATTATTACAGGAGCATCGCTGGCGCTTGGATGATAATCAAAGCGCATGAGTGGGTGATCACCATATGCTATATCAAATTGTCCTGGCAAGTGGCTGCGCGCGCCTTGAGATTTGGCCTCCCAAATCGCCAAAATATCGTCAGTTTTTGCGCCAAGTGCCACGCGCGGATTGAATTGCCGTTCTAAAGTATGTGCTTTCCAGTCCTGCCAGCTCATCTTCTCGCTTCTCGAAGGATTTATTTATAAGCCATACTAGTATCACCCAAATCGAGTAATCAATCAAAATGAAACAATTTGATGTGCATTTATGGGTATAAACCATTGTGTATGTCCTCACGTTACGTTCCTTTGGGTCCAAATTATTACAGGCATTAAGTGACAGAGAATTTGTAGCGCACTAGTATCGGACCAACGTTGCAATTCGCTAAATATCTAATTAGGAGAAGATATGGGAAATTCTGTTTTAATCGTTGGTGCTGGTTTCGGCCTGAGTGCTTCTCTTGCACGATTGTTTTCTCGCGAAGGAATGTCCGTTGTTTTAGCGTCGCGCAATATTGCAAAACTGGAGCATATCGCGGCTGAAACTGGCGCTAATCTTCATAAATGTGACGCAAGCGACATAAATGATGTGAACCTATTGTTTACAGCACTTGATGAGAACCTAGGCACGCCCGATCTTGTGATTTATAATCCGTCAGCCACCGTGAGGGGACCGATCCAAAACCTTGACCCAGAGAAGGCCAAAGAAGCCATAAATATCACATGCTTTGGTGCATTTCTCGTGGCGCAACAAGCCTCAAAAAGGATGTTGGAACGTGGTCATGGAAGCATTTTTTTTACAGGAGCGACTGCTGGCGTGAAGGGGTTCCCCAATTCTTCTGTCTTTGCCATGGGTAAATTTGCACTTCGCGGTCTTGCACAATCCTTAGCCCGCGAATTACACCCGAAAAACGTCCATGTTGGGCATTTTGTAATTGATGGCGGAATTCGCTCGATCCACCGGCCTGAGCGACATGATAATGGTAACGATAATATGTTGGATCCAGATGCGCTGGCCCAAACATATTTACAATTTTATCACCAGCACCGGAGTGCCTGGGCATGGGAAGTAGAATTGCGCCCTTGGGTTGAGAGTTTCTAAGCTAGTTTATCAAATGCAGTTAGCTCGAGGTTACCCTAAATAGATGGATTGAGATATATGAAACCTCGACAATTCTGTCTGAGCAAGCTTTAAACTCAAGTTTGAATTTCAGTATTGGGTAGACAAAAGTGTAAACATTTTCCTTACTGTTTGAGAATGCCGGCAAAGGAGGCTAGCTATGTCCGGAATTGAAAAGCTAAAGCAGAGTATTATTGAAAATTTTGGAACTCCATGTCCGGTGATTGATCTTGATATTGTTGAAAAGAATATCAGCCGTGCTCAAAAACTATGTGATGAAAAGGGACTTTTGAATAGACCACACATAAAAACTCATAAATCACCTGTCTTGGCAAAAATGCAAATTGCTTCTGGAGCAAAGGGTATAACATGTCAAAAGCTGGGAGAGGCAGAAGTGATGGTCGATGCGGGTATAACTGATATAGTCATTGCTACTAACCTTTTGGGTGCTTCAAGGTCGGGTCGTCTAGCTGCATTGCAAAAGCGTGTAGGTCTAAAAGTTTGTGCTGATAACCCGATCTCGATCGGGGCCTACTCAGATGCGGCGCATGCGGCAGAGCGCAGCCTCGATGTAATGATCGAATGTGATACTGGACAAAAACGTGCTGGTGTAGAATCGCCTGCCGAGGTGATGACGCTTGCGCAAATCATAAAAGATGATCCTATGCTAAATTTTGTAGGTTTATTGTTCTACCCTCCGCAAGATGGCTGGGTTCGAACTCAAGAATTCTGGAACCAAACCAAAGCAGGACTAGCAAGGTTAGGGTTGTCGGCTAAGATTGTTTCGACAGGGGGTACTCCAAACTTTCGAAATATTGGTCAATTGGATGGAGCAACGGAACATCGGGCGGGAACATGCATTTTTAATGATCTGATGACGATTAATGCTGGAGTAGCCGGTCTCGAAGACTGTGCTTTTCAAGTGTTTACAAGCGTTGTGAGCCGCGGGGGGGCGGGCCGTGGTATCCTTGATGCAGGTTCCAAAACATTGACTTCTGATCAATTTGGATTGGAAGGGTTTGGGAGGCTTGTAGAACATCCAGATGCAGTCATTGAAAAATTTGCTGAAGAGCACGGATTTTTAAACCTTTCAAGATGTAAAAATGCGCTTCAGGTAGGTGATATCGTAAGGGTTATTCCAAACCATGTGTGCGTCGCAGTTAATATGGTAGATCAGTTAGTCGCAGTGCGTGGTAATGAAATTGTTGATGTCATTCCCGTTGCCGCACGCGGAAAGCTTGTTTGATCATGGTTCAATTGTGATTTAGCTTAGTAAAAGAAAACTTGATTTTACCTAGAATTACGCATCGCCTCTTATACGCAAATCAGCTTTTGACGCAAGAGCACGAATATGAAAGTTATCCCCAAAGTGCTTTATTTAAATAAATAATGTTGGAGCATGCTCTCCCGATAAAGCGGCAGTTTTGGCTCTGGCATTGCCACTGCAAACCACAGACCAAAAGTTCGAATCGTCTACTGAAGCTTACCGCGTCGTCAAATTTTATACTTTGTGGCGTAAGCTGGGGCCTTACTTTAAGTGCCCCAATCAGAAACATTTGGAGGAACCCGTTCAAGTGCTTTACTTCAAGGCGATTTGAGTTGTTTAAGTTTAAAGAGACGTTTCATCTACGGCTTTGTAAAATAAACCGCTTGCGCAACTCAACTGTACATCCTTGAGCGGTTTTCAATAACAGAATTTTCTGGCTGGGGTGAAGAAAATTCCACGTAATTAAGCGGCATTTTGCCAAAGCTCCCAACACCTTCGATTATTAGCAAAAAATCAGTCAGATATTTTGCGTTTACATCTTGCACAAAGTCGTCTGTTAACAGCCAGTATTTATTGCTTTTTATGCTGTTCTTTAAAAGTCGATAAACCAATATAACGTCTTCACCGGCAATTTCTTCAAATTGACGGATTTTTTTGATCTCAAACTCGCCTTTGTGCGCGACAATCTTTAATCTTAAATTCTCTGATTGAAAGCATGGATCGCATCCGCATGCTTGCACAAACATAAGCTCGGAGGTTTTTTTTGAAGGCTTGGTTTGCAAGCTCCATGGCACCAATAATATCGTTTGCTTTAGATCCCTTACCGTCATCCTGACAAAAGAAAAATGCAGCATCCCCTTCAAGTTTATTCAGGTTCATGACGGGCTCTATTTTTTCGATCACTGCTTCGAGTAAATCAGAAATTATTGTCTCGGCATGGGCTTCAAACATATCGGCCATTTTGCCGCCAACGACTGGCTTCTTTCGAAGTTTGTGTAATTTAATAAAATCTGTTTATCCACTAATGTCGGTGATCAGCAGGTAACCTCCATAAGACATATTTCAACTTTCTTAAATAAAACTTTTATCCATGATTTGGATAAAAACACTATTAAACATCTTCTCAAATATTTGATATATACGAGTGCAATTTTGAATAAATTGATCACTTAAAAAAATTTACTCAATAAATTTGAAATTGAAGATAGTTATGCTTGTTACCGATACTTTGGTTAACCATTTTACTGTCTAAACTAGATTTCATTAATTGTTGCTTTAGCACTTCTACCTCGTGTTTAAGCAGGGAGTCTTGTAAGTTCTATGTTAAAGCCAAATGTAAAAGGGGCCAAATATGCCTGACTATAACCAACCTCTAAGTGGGAATGAAATGATCCGTACGGGTGGGACTGCAACATTTATGAGGTTGCCTTCACAAGATACAGCAAAAGGTTTAGATGCATGTTTTGTGGGAATACCAATGGATATTGGGACATCCAATCGCCCAGGAACAAGGTTAGGCCCACGTCAAATTCGAGATGAAAGCCGGATGCTGCGACCCTTTAATATGGCAACTGGTGCCGCACCGTTTGCTAAAATGCAAGTGGCTGATATTGGGGACGTTCCAATAAATACTTTTGATTTGAAAAAATCGGTAGATATCATCACTAACCATTATGACGAATTGTTATCTTATGGGGCAATTCCATTGACCCTTGGGGGGGATCATACGCTGACTTGGCCGATTTTGCGTGCAATGCGCAATAAATATGGACCGGTAGCTTTGATACATGTAGATGCACATGCTGATATCAATGATGAAATGTTTGGCGAAAAGATTGCGCACGGCTGTCCTTTTCGTCGCGCATGGGACGATGAATGTCTCAATAATGAAAAAGTATTCCAAATTGGCCTTCGAGGAACTGGTTATAGCGCTAAAGATTTTGATTGGGCACGACAGCAAGGTTGGACTGTCATTCCTGCAGAAGAATGTTGGTACAAGTCGCTTAGGCCTTTAATGCGTGACATAAGAACTAAGATTGGAAATATTCCGGTTTATTTAACTTATGACATTGATAGCCTCGATCCAGCTTATGCACCTGGGACAGGAACTGTCGAGGTAGGCGGGCTTACCTCAATACAGGGGCTTGAGATTATTCGTGGCATGTCTGGCCTGAATATAGTTGGATGCGATCTTGTCGAAGTATCCCCGCCTTACGATCCTTTTGGAAATACAGCGCTAACAGGAGCAAATTTTCTGTATGAGATGTTATGCACCCTGCCAAAGTGCCTGGCCTAGCTTCCTGATATGTGGCTAATTGAACAGGGCTCTTTGTAAAAGATTTGCTCCTTTTTGCAAACTAGGTAGTCTTTCTTTTGCTTGTTCAGTTGACATCCTTTGAGATGGTCCATGTGTGGCAAGGGCCCCTATAAAATTGCCTTGGACGTCCAATACTGGCACTGCTATGGCGATCATCCCGACCATAAACTCTTCGCCATCTAGTGCATATCCAAGTTTCTGACATTGCTTAATATCAGTCATTAATTCCTCTGGTGTGGTCCTAGTTTGATCAGTATATTTGTCCAAAATCATACTATTTACCAATGTTTGACAGTCTTTCTTTCGCAAGCTGGATAAAAAAACCTTCCCACTTGCTGTGCAATGGAAGGGTACAGAAGACCCGATAGGCAATTGAATGCGAAATGCCCAATTGGTTTCGACGCGATCCAGATAGTTCATTCCAGTCATTTCGGAAACAACAAAGTTAACCGTTTCTTCTGTTTCTTTGGCTACCCGCTCCAGTATTTTATGGCGAATGATATGGTTTTGAGATGTGTTCAAAAGACCTGAAGCTATATTCCTAAGACGACGACTTGGCCTTAGCTTTTTACCACCGGGGTCTCGGATTAAAAACCCTTGGCTTTCAAGAGTGGAAACAAGCCTGTGAATTGTCTGTTTGGGTAAGCCAATATTTTGGTTTAATTCCGTTGCACTCAACGCTTTATTCGCACTCGAGAGTGTTTCCAGGATAAGCAAAGTTCTTAGATTGGTGGGAATACGACTTTCTTCTGCCATTTTAACTTGTACTCTTGTAGGAATCACTTTCTAGTTTAATATAACAATAAACGAGAAAAAAAGTCTCATTTTTTGATTTTCGGGGGATATTTTTGGAATTTGACTTCGTAGTAGTTGGCGCAGGGTCAGCAGGTTGTGCGATAGCCAGTCGTCTTTCTGAGAATGGTCGCTTTACTGTTGCGTTGTTGGAGGCAGGCGGGAAAGACATGAATCCCTGGATTCATATACCGGTTGGTTACTTCAAAACTATGGGGAATAAGTCGACCGATTGGTGCTATAAAACCGAACCTGACAGTGGCTTAAATGGACGTTCGCTGTCTTGGCCTCGCGGCCGAGTTTTGGGAGGCTCAAGTTCTATAAATGGTTTGTTATATGTCCGTGGTCAGGCACAAGACTTCGATCATTGGCGTCAACTCGGCAATACTGGCTGGTCATGGGATGATGTCTTGCCTTATTTTAAGCGCGCAGAGAGCTGGCAAGGGGAACCTCCTATCGATTCTGCGAGAGGTACAGATGGGCCTCTAAAAGTTTCTCCCACCAGGCTTAGCCGCGAAGTTGTTGATAAATGGGTGGAGTCGGCTGTTGCTGCTGGCTACCGACGTTGTGCGGATTACAACGGATCTGATCAAGAAGGTGTTGGTTATTTTCAGCTTACATCCCATCAAGGTCGAAGGTGGTCAAGTGCAGTAGCATATCTTAATCCTGCTAGGAACCGGCAAAATCTAAAGATTATCACGCACGCTCAAGCCGAGCGATTGATTGTAGAAGAGGGCCGGATCGTTGCTGTTCGCGCTAATATCAGAGGGAAATCCACAGATGTCTATGCAAAATGTGAGGTAGTTTTGTCCTGTGGAGCGATTGGCTCACCCCAAATTTTAATGTTGTCTGGCATAGGGTGCGCCTCTGAAATCAGCGATCTCGGAATAAACCCAATTCTTGATCTACCAGGCGTGGGTAAAAATTTACAAGATCATTTGCAGGCGCGTCCAATCTTCAAGACTAATCTTCCAACAATAAATATCGAAACAAACAATATATTTAAGCAGGCTCTGATTGCTTTAGAGTATTTGGCCAAGCGAACTGGCCCGATGACTATGGCGGCCAGTTTGGGCACAGCCTTTTTGAAAACGAATGCTGCTTTGGAAACTCCTGACATTCAATTTCATATACAGCCCTTCAGTGCTACGGTTCCAAGTGATGGTCCACATAAGTTTTCAGCCTTTACGGCGTCTGTTTTGCAACTCCGTCCCGAAAGTACTGGAGAAATAAACTTAAAAACGAATAATTGGAGAGACGCACCTGCTATTCATCCCAACTACCTAGCAACAACCCTTGATCAAAGTACACTTGTAAAAGGCATTCAGGTTGCTCGTAAGATCGCTAAATTTGAACCTTTAAAATCTTATATTGTAGAAGAATTTGCCCCTGGGAGTGAAATCTCAGTTAATGACGAAATTGGCATTTTAGAATGGGCTCGTAACACAAGCGTTACGATCTATCATCCTACAGGTACATGTAAAATGGGATCTGATAAAATGGCGGTTGTTGATGAACGGCTGCGGGTACATGGGGTGCGTGGATTGCGCGTGGCGGACTGCTCCATCATGCCTAAGATTACTTCGGGCAATACCAATGCCCCAGCGATCATGATTGGCGAAAAAGTGTCTGAAATGATAATAGAGGATGCTGCTTGATGATTAAAAATATTGAGGAATACAGATGATAGAAACAGCCGTTGATTTTGGCCAGATTATTATAGCAGATCTTATTTTGTCTGGTGACAACGCTCTTATTATCGGTATGGCCGCTGCTGGCCTAGCGCCTGAATTACGTAAAAAAGCGATTGTTTACGGTATGGTTATTGCCGCCGTGCTGCGTATTGTGTTTGCGGTTGTGGCGACCAAGCTACTAGGCGTACCTGGGCTTTTATTTATTGGGTCATTACTTTTATTTTGGGTGTGTTGGCGACTTTTTGAAGAAATCCGAGAAGGTCAGCACGTGCAAAATGAGCAATTTGAAAGCACGGATGGGTACTACGAGGGTCACGAGACGGAAAATTCTAAGCGGACACTTGGGGCTGCTTTAATCTCTATCACGATTGCCGATGTTTCGATGTCGCTTGATAATGTTCTGGCAGTGGCAGCAATTGCGGACGGCAATACTCAAATGTTGGTTTTTGGACTGGCTTTAGCTATCTTGCTTATGGCTTTTGCAGCGACTTTCATAATGAAATTGCTGACCCATTATCCTTGGATTTCTTGGCTGGGTCTAATTGTATTGATCTATGTTGCATCTGAGATGCTGTATAGGGGAGTTTTTGACATCAGTTATGGCATAGGCCCTATGCTGGGAATAGTAGAGGGTTGGCATATTGGTAAGGGTCATTAAAATTAATGGAATTTGGCCCGTTTAATTGGGTCAAAAAAGAGAAAATCCAACGGTTGTGCCTTCAGCGTCGGATTTTTTAATAACCAAGAAGGCATAATCTAAGGGAGGAGACTTTAATGTTTGACCTTAAAAAATTGAAGATTGGTGCTGCTGCAATAAGCGTCAGCGCCGCAATGATTGCCTCGGTTACTACGGCCGAAACGGTTATTCGCATACAATCTGTTCTAGGCAATTCAACAGACGAAGTACGTATGGTTGAAAGTTTTGCCACAGATGTTGCTGCATTAACTGGCGGGTCTGTGAAGATTGAAATTTTGCCTGCCGGAGCTGTTGTTGGCCCACGAGATATTATGGATGCGGTTGACGCTGGACTAGTTGAAGCTGGATTTGCTTGGACACACTACTGGGGTGGAAAGCACCCAGCAGCTAACCTCTTTGGCGCTCCGATTGCGGGTGCTGGTGTAGGTCTAGATGCCATGGCGTTCCTATCTTGGTTTCAATACGGCGGTGGTAAAGAACTTTACGACCGGCTCTGGGATGAGATGGGTGTAAACGTTAAAGGCTTTATGTTGCAGCCAGTTGGGCCAGAAGCATTGGGTTGGTTCCCAGAGCCTATTAATTCTATGGATGATTTCCGTAAACTACGCTTCCGTGCCCCTCCCGGTATGGTTGGCGCTGCTTACAATGAAATTGGTGTTGCCGCCGTCGCTATGGGTGGTGGTGATATTTTACCTGCACTGGAAAAAGGTGCGATCGACGCTGCTGAGTGGTGCTGTCCGAAGCCAGACTCAGTATTTGGTTTCCAAAAAGTTCTGAAGCACTATTACCTACAAGGTCTGCATCAAGTTGTTGTAAACGCAGACCTTTACATAAACGGTGATGTATATAACAGTTTATCAGCAACTGAACAGAAAGCCATTGAGGTCGCTGCAAATGCATCTCTATCCAAATCAATGTCGTATCGTATTTACGAAAACGGTAAAGCGCTTAAAGATTTGACAGAGAATCACGGTGTTATCTTGGAAGATACGCCCTCAGATTACTTCACAGAATATATGGCTGCTGCGAAAAAACTCCTAGAGGCTGCAGCTGAGGAAAATGAATTCTTTGCAGAAGTATGGCAGTCACAAAAAGATTTTGCTGACATTGCGGTTCCTTTCTGGGCTGGTGCACAGGCTTCAAACGCTGGTTTGGGGAAAGCACACGCTGACACGTTAAAATAATGATTTGATGACAATGTTTGGGGCCCAAATGGGCCCCAAACATCATCTTTTTTTGGAAAAAGAATCAGGTTTTTTCCTGAAAAAGAACGCACCTGCTCAATAAAGAGAGCATATGAAGGGAGAACGGGGCATGGCTGAAGAGGTTGTACCCGACGATTTGGAAATCGCGGACGAGTTGATCGCAGAACGGCGGACAGAAAAGCCCGGTGAAACACCCAAAGACATGACCCCATGGCAGCGTCCTATTACTGGGGGTATTGATTTAATCAACGACTGGGCTGGTAAAATCTTGTGCCTGTTGATGGTTCCTTTGATTGGAGTTGTCGTGATTGAAGTCTTTTCCAGGAACGCCTTTGGTATCATGGCCAGTTACGATTGGGATGATACGGCCCGGGCATTGGGCCTCGGACCGACAATGTTCGCCTATGATATCAGTCGTATGATTGCGGGTGTTTTGTTTATGGGAGCTGCAGGTTATGGTCTCATGCGTGGCGTGCATATTCGGGCTGATTTCTTATATCGCAATTGGTCTGACAAGACACAGTCAACTGTCGATGCGTTGCTTTATATGGCCTTCTTTATACCTTCAATGTTGTTTTTTACACTGATTGCGGCCCAGTATTGGGAAGTTGCATATCGTACAGGAGAGACTGCTTTTGATAGCCCGTGGGAACCTCTATTGTGGCCGGCGCGCTTGGCAATGCCAATTGGTGGTTTGCTGCTCTTTTTGCAAGGTTTCCCAGAACTTTTTCGTGCCTTTCATAAAATGGGTAAAGAACGTGAACGTTATTTCGTTATGGCGATGCCTGCTTATTTGATAGCCTTGGCATGGCTGGTAATGGCCGTCTTTTACCCGGATGCCACACCACGTGGTGAATGGTTTAATGACATTATGTCTGCGCGCCCGGGGTTATCCAAACCGATGATTGGCTTGATCATGTTGGGAGCGATGATCTTTGTAATTTTTATTGGATTTCCAATTTCGTTTACATTAATTTTCTTGGCCTTTGTCTTTGGTATTTGGGGATCTAATTTCAAACTCACAACGCTGTTGATGACACTTAACACAAACTCAACTATGCTTAATGACCAGCTCATGGCGGTTCCTCTTTTCATATTGATGGGTATAGTCATGGAGGCTGCAGGTCTCATGGAACGTTTGTTTTCCTCAATTCAGATGATTATGTCTCGTGTGCGAGGGTCACTGTATATTGCTGTTCTGATAGTTGCTACAATCTTTGCGGCCGCCACGGGTATCGTGGGCGCCTCTGTAACACTGTTGGGCATTATGGCTGGTGCAACTATGAACAGGTCGGGCTATAATGTTCAACTTGCAGCTGGAACGATTACAGCTGGTGGTACGCTGGGCATTTTAATACCACCATCAATTATGTTGATTGTGATGGGCCCTGTCCTGGAAGTGTCCACGCTGGATCTGTTCCGTGGCGCGTTTATTCCGGGTGCTTTATTGGCTACCTTATACCTTATCTATACTTTGGGTCGTTGCTGGCTTAACCCCGAGCTGGGTCCAGTTCTATCAGATGCAGATCAGCCAAAAACCTCGGATTTCTATGGTTCTGAAGTTGCGCTAATATCGTTAGCTGTTCTAACTATTTGCCGCGTCTTTGGTCTTGGAATTGGTGGAGCCTTTGGTGGAGTTATTCCATTCGGTGGACTGATTGCTTTATGTGCAGTTTTGTTATTAGCGTATCTTGCTTATCGCAAACTAACGGCTCTGCGAATTGCGCTTCCTATCGCAGTTTTGTTTCATGGCTACATTGTCGTAGTGAACTGGTCTGAAGGCTTCCCAATTGTATCCGCCGTTTTATTTGTTTTTACAATGTTGCTTGGAATCTTGGCGTCGCCCATTTATCGAGCAGACGCAGGTGATCGTTTTGAATTCTCTGACCTTTGGGATGAATTTTTTGCCGGCCTTATGCCGCCCACAATTTTGATCTCATTTGCCTTGGGTTCTATACTTTTGGGCTTTGCAACGCCTGCAGAAGCCGCGGCAATGGGTGCATTCGGTTCGATCCTGCTATCGATTGTATACCGAAAATTTACGTTTTCCGGATTTTTTGACAGCCTGATTAAAGCCTTAGAAATCACCGTGTTAATAATGTTCCTTGTTGCAGCTTCAAACTTTTTTGGGGCTGAATTCTCAAACCTTGGAACCCCTAAGATGATGACGGAGTTGCTTTTAGGGTTGGACATGTCGCCCTACTTTGTTCTTTTGATGGTGATGGCGCTGATATTTGTTCTGGGTTGGCCGCTAGAATGGGTACCTATCGTCTTAATCGTTGTGCCGGTCATACTGCCGACTGTGTTAGCATTGGATGTACATGGCTTAAATGGTTACGACCTTATGGTTTGGTTTGGTATTCTTGTAGCAGTAAATCTGCAAACAGCTTGGCTGTCACCGCCCGTAGCCTTGTCGGCTTACTTTCTTAAAGGCGTTGTACCCAGCTGGGACCTGAAAGATATTTACTTGGGTATGATGCAGTTCATGCTGATCCAGTTAATCGGATTAACACTGATTTTTATCTTTCCGCAGATTGTTCTTTGGTTGCCAAATCAAGTCTTTGGCCAATAGGAAAGAATAATGCCGAGATCGGTTTGATAACATCAAATGACCTATGACTATCAATTTTGTTGTTCTGGGTTGCTTAAACCATCTTGAATGGAGCTGCACCGATTGAGAACTATCTAAATTTTGGAGCCAAACTACTTTAAATATAGGTAGCAGAAATTATTCTTGATTTTAACCAAGAATAATTTTGGATATTTATATATTCTCCATGCGCGGCATGCCCATAACATGGAAACCACCGTCAACATGAATTATTTCGCCTGTCGTACAGGCCCCAGAATCGCCAATAAGATAAACTGCAGTACCTCCAACGGCCTCTAACGTTGCATTAGATTGTAATGGGGCGTTCTGACCTGTGAATTTATATGTCTTACGTGCCCCCCCAATAGCAGCCCCTGCAAGAGTTTTCATTGGTCCAGGCGAGATTGCATTGACGCGAATTCCTTCCGGCCCAAGATCGCTGGCAAGGTAACGCACTGTAGATTCCAAGGCGGCTTTAGCGACACCCATCACATTATAAAATGGAGTCACTTTGTTTGAACCTTGATAGGTCAAAGTGATGAGAGAGCCACCATTCTCAACCATCATAGGGTGCGCTCTGCGGGCGACTTCGATAAACGAATATGCTGAAATATCTAAGGAGTTTTTAAAGTTTTCTCTGCCAGTGTGTAAAAACCGACCAGTCAATTCATTCTTGTCGGAAAACGCAATTGCATGTACCAGAAAATCTATTTGAGGCCAGCGCTCTTTTAATTGCCCAAAGGCAGCGTCCAGCGAGGCGTCGTCCGTCACATCGACATCGATCATAAAGTTTGAGCCGATCGAAGCTGCCAAGGGTTCTAGCCTTTTACCAAAAGCGTCGCCTTGATGTGTAAAAGCGAGCTCTGCACCGGCTCCATGCAGTGCCTTAGCAATTCCCCAAGCGATCGAGCGTTCGTTTGCCACGCCCATAACCAAACCACGTTTGTTGGTAAGTAAGCCCATTTTTAAACCCTTTTTAGGTATTGCGGTATTTTGATAAAATCATAGATCCGTTAGTTCCGCCAAAGCCAAAGCTATTTGTCATGACGCTGTCTAAACCGGCATTCTCGACCAATTCTGTTGCAATTTCATCCGGATTTAAGGCTGGGTCCAATGCCTGAACATTGATCGAGGGACAAATGAAATCATGCTCTAGCATCAAAAGACAGTAAATAGCCTCTAATGCTCCTGCTGCGCCCTGGCTATGCCCTGTCATAGACTTTGTTGAGCTAACTGGCGGTGTTTTACCTTTACCAAACACGCGTCTAACTGCTTCGATCTCGCCGATATCCCCAACGGGTGTGGATGTACCATGGGCGTTGATGTAATTTACACTCCGGTCTTTTGGTAACGTACTCAGAGCAAGGCGCATAGCGCGCTCTCCACCCTCACCTGAGGGGGCAACCATGTCGTGCCCGTCAGATGTTGCGCCATAGCCTGTAACCTCGCCATATATTTTAGCGCCGCGAGCTTTGGCATGGTCTAGTTCTTCTAAAACCAGAATTCCGCCACCGCCGCTGATTACGAACCCGTCCCGATTTGCATCAAACGCCCGTGACGCAGTTGCAGGTCTGTCATTATATTTGCTCGACATTGCACCCATCGCGTCGAACAGACACGAGAGTGTCCAATCCAGTTCCTCTCCTCCACCTGCAAACATTATGTCTTGCTTACCAAGCATAATTTGCTCTGACGCATTCCCAATGCAATGCAAAGACGTTGAACAAGCAGAAGTAATGGAATAGTTTACTCCTTTAATCTTAAAGGCTGTCGACAAATTTGCTGAGATAGTTGAAGACATGCACTTAGGCACTGCAAAAGGGCCAATTTTTTTTGGAGAACCGGACTTAAGAACTATTTGGTGAGCGGCCAGCATAGCACTTGTTGAAGGTCCTCCCGACCCCGCCACTAATCCGGTGCGCGGATGCGACACGTCTGCTTGATTGAGGCCGGCATCGGCAATGGCCTGTTCCATGGCTATAAATGCATAAGCCGCACCTGGGCCCATGAATCGTAAAGTGCGTTTGTCGATTTCATCAGCAAGATTTAATTGGATTGCTCCCGCAATTTGGCTTCTGAAGCCGTGTTCCCTCATGTTTGCATTGCTTGCAATCCCAGATTTACCATTTTTTAGATTTTCAAGAACTTGAACCGCATTATTTCCTATTGAGGAAACGACACCGAGACCTGTGACCACAACCCTGCGCATTGGGTAATCCTTTTTGTTCAGCCTTTGTCCTAGCTTTCTGACAAGGCTACCTTCATATCTTTGACTTGATAAATCACTTCACCATCGGCTTCAACCCAACCGTCAGCCACACCCATAGTCAAACGACGTGTTTGCAGGGCCTTTGTGAAGTGTATGTGATATTTCAGCATTTCCCTGTCAGGCCGAACCATACCGGTCAACTTTACTTCACCGACGCCAAGTGCGTAACCGCGCCCTTGCCATCCCCGCCATCCCAAATTGAAACCGGTGAGTTGCCAAAGGCCATCTAGGCCTAGGCAACCTGGCATAATTGGATTATTTGGAAAATGGCAATCAAAAAACCAAAGATCTGGTGAAATATTGAATTCTGCAATTATATGCCCTTTGCTATGTTCACCGCCGTCTGAACTCACTTCAGTGACGCGGTCTACCATAAGCATTGGTGGTTCTGGCAATTGGGCATTCCCAGGGCCGAACAACTCGCCGCGTGCACATTTTAAAAGTTCGTCTTTGTCAAAACTGCTCGGGAAACTGATCATTTATCGATGAGCCTTTTTCTTAATAGGTCTTTTTTCTGAGCTATTCCTTATCACCCAACTCTTGCTAGTGGCAAGTGCCACAAGTCATTGGCAATCTTCTCTAAGTAGACGAAAAGTAGCAGTTTTATAAAATGTTTGGGTTTGAATGATCTTGCACCATGTGATAGGCGTTTAAAAAAAGAGGAGTCGTGACTTCAGTGACATCAAAACGCGCAAACCAGTGGCTGGCCTCTGCCGATCTGAGACCAACGCGTCAGCGAGTGGCTCTTGCAGAGGTCCTTATAGGCGATGGTAAACACCGCCACGTGACTGCTGAAACTCTTTTTGAGCAGGTTAAACTGGGCGGTGAGAAAGTATCTTTAGCAACTGTTTACAATACTTTGCGCGCTTTTTGTGATGCTGGCCTGACTCAGGAAGTCACTGTCGACGGTTCGAAAAGTTATTTTGACACCAACACGTATGATCACCCTCATTTTTATTGGGACGATACGCAAACGCTAACTGATGCGCCGGCAGACCAGATGAAAATTACTCAATTACCGGATGCTCCAGAGGGTATGGAAATTGGGTCTGTCGACGTTGTTATACGTCTTCGCAAGAAGAATTAGTGTTTCTTGCGTGCGATTGGTTATGATAAATTCGGAACTGCAGTTCAGGTTTTGAAGATAACGGAGTTGCCGAGCCCAACGCCAGGGGACGGCGAACTTATTGTCAAACTTGCCTATTCTGGCGTGAATCCCTCTGATGTTAAATCACGTGTTGGTAGTAGACCCGGTATCACTAAACCTGCTTTTGACTTTATTGTACCTCATTCTGATGGCTCTGGTATAGTGACTGAGGTTGGCGCTGGGGTTGACCCTGCGAGGGTAGGACAAAGGGTTTGGATTTGGAATGGACAATGGGGCCGAGCATTAGGTACAATGGCGGAGTATATTACTATTCCAGATGCTCAGGCAGTTGAATTACCAGACAAGATTAGTCTAGAAGCAGGAGCGACTTTTGGGATCCCGGGGCTAACAGCAGCGCAATGCGTTTTGGGCGGAGATGACATAAAAGACAAAACAGTCTTGGTTTCAGGCGGAGCAGGTGCAGTGGGACATTTTGCGGTTCAAATTGCAAAATGGGCTGGTGCTGAGGTGATCGCGACTGCATCGCCAAAAAACTGGGATCATGTGCGAGCCGCAGGGGCAGATCATGTGCTTGATTACAATTCACCTGAGCTTAGTGAACAAATTAAGGCTCTCTGTCCAAATGGGGTAGATCGATCGGTAGAGCTAGAATTTGGTTCTAATATATCGCTTCTAGCAAAAATTATGCGCCCGTTAGGAACTATTGCTGCCTACGGCTCAGCAATAGACTTAAACCCAAAAATTCCTTTTGGGCCTCTCTTATTTAAAGCGCTTAAGGTTGATATCACACTCATCTATATTTTAGATGAATTAGCGCGAAAAAACGCTATAAATAGCTTGCACCAAGCGTTTGCAGACAATGCTCTAGTACCATCAATAGATGAGATTTATGACTTTGAAGCCTGTGTCCAAGCACACGAGAAAGTTGAGCAATCTGGACGCCGTGGGGCAAGCCTAATTAGGTTGTAGAATTTTTAAATTTGATCTTAACGTTCTTTGAAACGCAGACTGGATAGCTGTTACTTAAATAATTCCTTTTGATTGGCGGTTACATTAACAATTATCAATTCTTAATCAGAACCATATCCCTATGCTGTGCGTTAATAAAATTCAATAAGTAGCTGAAATTAATATGAACCGAGTTATTTAATTTTTAATGCCTTTTGCGCAAATATTTTTCACTAAGGTAGCGCAATTTTACAATGGCGCGTCAGGCTTATCTAAAACAAATGTATGGATCGTAAAAACCACTGCATCGCTTTTCGGCAGGCGCATTAATGTTTGTTTTTCGCATCTTATATACTTACCTTCATTCCGCCTCAATATCTTGCGCGGATTTAAAAACGTGCGCGGCTGGTGTAAGTCGGGAGCCTGATAATAGAGTTTATTGAACCGCCAAAGTGGGCGTTCCACTTTGATCCCATCAAAAAGACGCTGGACGCGACGTGTGATATTCTCATCATATTCGGCAACAGGTTTGTGGATCACCGTCAGTGGGTGCATGAATTTTTCGGACAATGACCAACTGGCCGGAAAGCATAAAACTGCGCCGGTTAAAATATGCTCATCACCACGTTTTTGCATGATGCAAAAATCGTTCTGAACTAGACGTCCCAGCGTAGCCATCGGGTCTGATAGATCTATTTTGACAGATCTTCCATCCGGGCAACGGACTTTTTCTGCATTCTGCTCAAAATCACGAAGGTGTGGTAGGAATTCCAGTGTTTTTTTGAGTAGCTCTAACGCAGCATTAACTGCCATATTATCTAGTGCGATAACTGCATTGCGATTATCGGTTATCAGCCGCTCTCGCTCTTCCATTTGTCCAGCGTAAGCCTCATCCATGATCAGCCATTCTCGTGGATCCAGAGGGGAAATCCCAGGCAATAGTGTGTCCCTCTTTGTTTCAAAGGGGAGCTCTCTTTGAAAAACCGCTTTCATTAGAATGTAGAGTTACAGAAAACGGCAGAATTGCAAGTAGGTAACGGGCTCCACGCTTCTAAGTATTCTTGTTTGGTGTTGTGGAAATTGGGGAGAAGGTTCTGTGGTAATAAACTATAAAGACCCACGAAAAATTGACCCTACTGTGGTGGATAGAACCCGAGATAGTACATTCAACGATCAAAACCGTGTTGAAATTGGGTCGACGCGTTTAGCCTTCGATGAATGGCAGGCTTAGGACTTTACCCTTCCAGATTTACAAATGATGCGCCGCTTTCGTTGGGAGCTGTTGACCCAGCATATAGTTGACCGTGATTATGGCGGTCTTTTGATTTTTGACCCTCTCAAAATATGCTAGGCGATAGACAGTACGAATATGCAGCTGTGGAATACACACGACCCGTTTCGGGCAGTGCTTTTACGTCCCGACGGCCATATGGTCATGTGGGACAACAAGAATTCTCCTTTTCTGTCCAAGTTTAATCCACTGGTCAGAGAACAAAGATCAGGTACAGACTTTTTCTACTTTGATCGTGGTAATAAAGTGGATATGGCAGCGCAAGTTTTTGCAAATCAACTGAGCGGTTGGTCGAAGAACACGGAGATGATAATAAGTTCCTTGCAGTTGATAAGATCATTTTGCACGCATTATGGGTTCTTGAAGGTCAAAACTCTGAAATTATGGAAGGTGAGGAGGTTATAGAAAAGTCTCGCTCGATCAAAGGGTCTGATGAAATTCTTGTTTCTGGCACAGATCTAGTGGGATTTTACGATATTTTTGTAGATATTAGTTGAACATTGTCGGTGGGGAATAAAAAGCCGCAACTGGACATGGTATGTGCCAAGCAACATATCTACAAAGATATCATAACGAACATGGAAATGCTAAAGTCAGGTGTTCATATAAGCGATCTTTCGCGCAACACGAACGTGCTAGATGATCAATATCAAAAAGGTTGAGTGGGGTTATGATTAAATGCTTGAGGCAGCAATGGTGCTCTGTGTTGAGGCACTCATAAATCCAGAGGTAAGCGATTTCTCCATCAAACTGGAAGATCAGATTGATATAACGCCTACTGGATACGAAAATTTCAGCAAATATCCCTTTGATGATAGGTTGATGAGCCTGACCTATAAGCTCTGTCGTTGAAAGAATAGATCGTATCTGACGCCGCCCACTACTGGATTTTAGAAAGTTAAACTCACTGAAAGAGCTTTGGTCAAAGGTCATGATGAAATAGTTTTCCATTCCATGTCAGTGACTTTCTTTATCTGCAGATACTGGTTCGAGATTGAACCAGCCATTATTGGCACCATCTACTGTAAAAGATTAAAAGATGATTTCTTAACGATTTTACCTTTTTTGTTTGACCACTAATGGCAGTGTTAGTTTGTAATCTTATTCTCGTCTGATCTCTTGTCGTTCTATCCCACCACATCATGGCATTACCGTAAGAGTGATGTCTCTCAAAAAAATGACCGCTATTTCGCTATCTAATTTTTATTTTTGATCAACAAGGGCTGGTATGTACCAAAATCCAGAATTTTCGGAGCATTTTTGGCAAGATTCTAAGTAGTCGGTTTCCTTCCGCACTTCTGGTTGTACCTTTTGCGTGCCGCACCTATAACTGGCTGGATTTCTAATTAAATTGAGGTTGGCTTTTTTTATGCTTCCACGCTACTCCCGTCCTGAGATGGTTAAAATCTGGTCACCTCAAACGAAATTCAGAATCTGGTACGAGATTGAGGCACATGCTTGCGATGCGATGGCGGCGATAGGTACCATTCCAGAAAAAAATGCAGAGGCCGTTTGGAAAGCAAAGGATGTTGAGTTTGATGTGGCTCGGATTAATGAGATTGAGGCTGTCACTAAGCATGACGTTATTGCTTTTCTGACTCACCTTGCGGAAATTGTTGGATCAGACGAGGCACGATTTGTTCATCAGGGGATGACGAGTTCTGACGTGTTGGACACATGTTTTAATGTCCAGCTTGTCAATGCAGCTGATATTTTGATCACTGATGTTGAGGCGCTACTGGCAGCTTTGAAAAGACGCGCCTTCGAGCATAAAGATACTGTGCGCATTGGGCGCAGTCATGGTATACACGCTGAACCGACCACCATGGGGCTGACGTTTGCACGTTTTTACGCAGAGATGGATCGCAATCGCGACCGACTTATCGTGGCACGGGCAGAAATTTCGACAGGTGCAATTTCTGGTGCAGTGGGAACATACGCTAATATTGATCCATATGTTGAAGAATATGTCTGTCAAAAGCTTTGCCTAAAGCCGGAGCCGATCAGTACCCAAGTTATTCCACGGGATCGTCATGCAGCATTTTTTTCAGTGCTTGGTGTTGTATCCAGCAGCATCGAAAACATAGCCACAGAAATCCGCCATATGCAACGCACAGAGGTACTTGAAGCAGAAGAGTTTTTTTCCAAGGGCCAAAAAGGCAGTTCGGCAATGCCCCATAAGCGTAACCCTGTTTTAACAGAAAATCTAACTGGATTGGCGCGTCTGGTGCGCGCAGCTGTTATTCCAGCACTTGAAAATGTGGCACTGTGGCATGAGCGGGATATCTCGCATAGTTCTGTCGAAAGGAACATCGGTCCAGACACTACAGTCACCTTGGACTTTGCTTTGTCGCGGTTAACTCAAGTCATTGATAAACTAGTTGTCTACCCGGAAAATATGCTTCAAAATATGAACAAGTTTCGTGGTCTAGTCATGAGCCAAAGGGTCCTCTTAGCGTTGACGCAGAAGGGTGTCAGCCGCGAAGATTCATATCGCCTCGTTCAAAGAAACGCAATGAAGGTTTGGGAGGAAGACAAAGATTTCCAAACTGAGCTTTTAGCTGATAGAGAAGTAATGAAGGCACTTAGCGAAGAGGAAGTACGTGAAAAATTTGATATCGGCTATCATACAAAGCATGTAGATACGATTTTCAAGCGGGTTTTTAAATAGAAAGTCTTTACAAAATTGGTAAATACAGTATCGGACTTAGACTTCTTTAGGTATTTGTCTCGTTGCTGTAGAGAACAAAAATGGAGACTATTAAACAATGAGCCAGCGTTTTATTTCCCAGATATTTAGAATGAAACGTTTAGTAACGAAGTGGTAGCAGTCCTGCGTGAAGTCTCGCGCAAGGAAAAACAGGTGATTTTGGTGAGTTTATTAATGCAGTAGAGAGCACTCCATCTGCCGCCTGAATTTCTAACCGATATGCATAAAAGTGCTGAAGCGAGCTGGAGTTCGAAAGTCTACAGATCTTTACATACGATTAAAGGAATTGAAGCTGCCTCGGTTTGATTATCAATATTAAAATTTTTTAAAGTGGTCATTATTCTTCGAGCCCTCGCAATTGATTATACTTATAAACTCAGCTGCACAATTTCGATCACCAAAAATGGTACATCTGATGCTGTTGATATACTTGGACAGAGTTTTGTAGTGAAAAAAGAAAACTGTCCAGAGCGGGCCATTGATAAAGCATCTATAGATCTTGTTGGTTCCATTTGAAATTTGTTATCTCAAAATATCAGTTAAGAAATTGTTAAGAGATTTGAAACGACATCACCGGATTTTACCGCCTCGTCAAGAATACTAAATAAATCTTTTTAGATACCCAAAGAGGCTATTTCTGGAGCACATTGGTAGTGCCGTAACCACCTAAAAGTTCAAAAAGTTCTCAAGAGAAACTTCAATAGTGGATGCAACACTTGTTTTCAGATAGGTTTTGCCTGTAATCGTTTCTCCAAATTTATGTTATTGAGGCTCTATGGCTGAAACCCAAAAACTTCAAGGGAGTAAAGTGCAAAAGGTAAATGACCTACTTTTGCGTGCATTTATTAGTGTTGCGCTCACTCTGCCGCTTGGAATGCGATTGTGGCTCATGGGCATGTTTTTGCGTCGCGTTGTTTCACCTCTGGCTGGCTATCGCTCACGTGCTATTGCTAATCTCGATTATATTTACCCTGATTTAGAGATTTCGAAAAAACGTCAAATAGCAGATGGTGTCGCTGATAATGCCGGGCGGACCATTATTGAAAACTACGATGTTTTAGGGCTTAAAGAACGTATGCGCGATACTGAACTTCAAGGGAATGGCTTTGAAGCGGTTAAAAAAGCGCATGGATCTGGCCAGCCAGTAATGTTCGTAACCGGCCATTTCGGAAATTTTGAAGCTCCCAGAGCCGCGCTTGTCGCGAAGGGTTTTAAAGTCGGTGGTCTTTACCGTCCGATGTCCAACCCCTTTTTTAATGCACATTATGCAAAGAATATGCACTCGCTATCTGGGCCAGTTTTTGAGCAAGGGAGGCGAGGGACGATGGGGCTTTTTCGCCACATCAAAAAAGGTGGTATGGGTGTTCTGCTCTTTGATATTTATGACAGCAGTGGCGCAGTGATAGACTTCTTGGGCCAACCCGCGCCGACAATGACGTCAGCCGCAGACATAGCTCTTAAGACGGGTGCTTTACTGGTTCCGTTTTTTGGCGTGCGTAAAATGGATGGGCGCAGTTTTGATATAATTTTAGAGGACCCTATTCCCCATAGTGATGGTTTGACGATGACCAAGGATATGACAAAGCGGCTAGAGGTACAAGTTGCAACGAACCCTGATCAATGGTTTTGGATCCATCGACGTTGGAAGCCGTCTCGCCAGCGGGCTATGGCAGAGGCCAAAATAGCGCCTTCAGAGCATTTGTAAGATGACTCTAGAAGTACACCTGAGCAGCTTAGGGTGACAAAGGTGCATTTGGTACTGGTGGGCCATCCTCATACCCTCCCCAAACAGATTGATCAAAGTGAACGACTGATCCGGTCATTAATCCAGCATCCTCAGAGCTGAAAAACGTAACAGCACGAGCAACTTCCGCAGGATCGACCAAACGGCCAAAAGGTTGCTGAGCTGCAGCTTTTTCAAGCCAATCGTCTTTTGCACCGTGGTATTCACGCTGAATTCGGTCTTCTCCATCCGAAGACATCCATCCAATATTCAGCTGGTTGACTCTAATACGGTTCCGCATCAAGGCAAATGCTGTGTTGCGCGTGAAGGTCTCCAGAGCACCTTTTGATGCGCAATATGCTGCAATAAAAGGTTGGCCCGTCATCGCGCTTGCTGAGCCAATGTTAAGTATTGATCCTTCAATACCTTCACGGATCATTAGCTTAACGCTTTCCTGCACTAAAAAGAACGGCGCTCGTATGTTGATTGCCATCATCGCATCAAACAGATCTGACGATGTATCAAGGATGTTACCACGATCGGTGATGGCAGCTGCATTCACTAAAACGTTAACCGTACCAAAAACCTCGTCGGCTGCTGCAATAACTGATCTACAGTCGTCTACGTTGCTCAAATCGGCCTCACAAAAAGTGACTGGCACACTGGTTTGGTCTATAATATTTTGGGCTACATTGGCACCTTTTTCAGTATTTCGGCCGCAGGTAATAATGCCCGCCGCGCCGGATCTGGCAAATTCAAGTGCAATAGCAGCCCCAAGCCCTTGGGTTCCGCCCGTGACAACCGCAATTTTTCCATCCAAACGGTTCATAGTTCGTCCTTTCATCTTGGACTTTTCTATTAATATAAACTCTTTTAATTTGGCAGTTACAATAAAATTTAATCAATCTCTAAATGTGTAAAATGCCATTTGAGATTACTTTAAAAAGAGCATAAGTTTACGTTGACGAATCTAAAAAGTGACGGCGTTCAGATCTTTCACTGATAAAACGTAATACATCTGGTTTGTGTCTAATAAGGAGCCTACCTTGCTAAAAATTGGTGTATTGGGCTGTGGCCGGATCGGGCAAATGCATGCGGCTAATATTGCGCAACATCCCAATGCGGATCTGGCGATGGTATTTGACATCTTCCAGCCTAACGCTGAAATGACAGCACTTCGGCATGATGTTTCAATTGCCTCTACAGCGTCAGATGTATTTCAGTCTAGTGAAGTCGATGCAGTTCTTGTTGCAACTACCACGGATACGCATGCAGACTTTATCGAAATGGCTGTAGCGGCGGGAAAACCCGTTTTGTGTGAAAAGCCAATCGATCTAAGCCTTACTAGGGTGAACGAATGCGCGGCAAGAATTGCAGGAACTGATGTACCCGTTCAACTTGGATTTAATCGGCGATTTGATCCTGGTCACAGATCAGCGCGAAATGCTGTACTTAATGGTGATATCGGAGATCTACACCAAGTTATTATTACCTCTCGTGATCCTGAAATGCCGCCGCGGTCTTATTATGAAACGGCTGGAGGTTTGTTGCGTGATATGACGATCCATGATTTTGATTTAGCTCGCTTCATGCTTGACGACGAGCCTGTAGAGGTGTTCGCTGTGGGGGGGGGATTGATTGATCCTGCAATGATGAAAGACCTCAAGGATTTGGATACTGCAATGATAATTATGCGGACTGCGGATGGCAAACAATGCCATATCAATAATTCCCGCGCAGCAGGATACGGCTATGATCAAAGGGTGGAGCTTTTGGGTACAAAAGGTATGGTCCAGAGTGAGAATAAAAAGGAGAATGAAGTCAGGAAGTTTTCCTCAAAGCAAACAGAGACATCTGCACCGTATTTAAATTTCTTCATTGAACGTTACAAAGAGGCGTTTGACGCTGAAGTCGATGCTTTTGTGACGTCAATAACAACTGGAACTAAACCTGAGGTTGGTTTTGAGGATGGCTGGCGCGCTTTGATATTGGCAGAGGCGGCGTATTTGTCAATTTCGCAAAAACGCATTGTACGCGTGGATGAGTTTGGATAGCGCAGATTAAATTTTCTGCTTACAGGGTGCAGACGGCTAAAAATTTTTGGTGATAAAACTGACTAATTTGCATGTGTACGTGCGTCCAACGCCTTTTCATATGGATTGGAATTACCCTTGCAGTAAAAAGTGATGGCTGTCATAAACTATACACAGAGTGTATTGCGCAGACTTAAAAATGAGTTATCACCATGTGTTTCGTAAGGTAGTCACGGGAACTGCAACTCTATGTCCGAATTTCAAAGTCAGAAAAACCTTGTCCGTGATTTACACAAAAAGTTGGACGCCTCATCGGGCAACGACATTGGAAATGTTTTAAGCCTTTATATTGCCTCCGACTATCTTTGGCGCGGGTACCATCCCTTTAATGAACTTTCATCCGCCAAAGAACTGGCGCAAGTGTTCTGGGCACCATTAAAAAAAGCTTTTCGACATATCCAGCGTCGAGATGATATATTTATTTCTGGCCGCAACCAGATGGATGATTTTCGAAGCGTTTGGGTGGTATCAATGGGCCATCTAATGGGGCTTTTTGATGCGCCATGGTTGGGATTAAAACCAACTCAAAAAATGACATTTCTTCGTTATTGTGAATTTAATAAAATTGAAAATAATAAAATTGCCGAAACGGCAATGTATTTTGATATTCCTCATGTGATGATACAATGCGGCCTCAATCCGTTTCCAACTGAAACCGGAGCGCAATTGGTACAACCGGGTCCTCAAACTCACGAAGGATTATTGTTCGATCCGCAGGATCCGACAGTTGGTGAAAAAACGCTTCACACGATTAACGCAATGATTAGTGATCTTGGGCAATGGAACCTAGGAATCTCGCTTGAAGATGAGCTGAGACGTACTTGGTGTGAAGACATGATCTGGTGGGGACCATCTGGTATTGGCGCGACTTATACCATCGAGCGATACGCCAGACAACATTCTGGACCCTTTCGAGATGGATTTACAGACCGTTCAAAGACCAAACACCTATGCCGCTTGGCCGAAGGCCATTACGGTGGTTTTTTCGGCTGGCCCAACTTTACGGCCAGGCCGACAGGCGGGTTTATGGGCATGCCTGCAACTGATAAAGTGGGCGAATTTCGTGTTATTGATATCTACCGTCGCCAAGGCGATAAGCTCGCAGAAAATTGGGTTTTTATTGATCTTTTGCATTTTTGGAAAATGCAGGGGGTTGATATTTTGGAGCGCATAACGGAAATCCGCTAAATTTTTCAGATCACCTTCCTTCAAAGTGGGCGGGTCTTTTCTCGTTAAACGCGGCGACGCCCTCTCTGCGATCGTCGGTAGAAACGGTACGATTGTATGCTTCTATCTCAAAGGCTAACCCATCCATAAGACTCATCTGAAGTCCCTTGTGGATGGCCTGTTTTGCCTGACGCACCGCGATCGGTGCATTGGCGGATATTTTTTTAGCGGTGTCTAAAGCCGCTGGTAAGAGGTCGCTTGGTGCAAAAATCTGATTGGCCAAGCCCCATTCAAAGGCTTCTTGTGCGTTGAATACGCGGCCGGTTAATATAAGCTCTTTGGCCCTCCGCTCGCCAACGGCGCGGGCTAAAGTCTGTGTTCCCCCTGCACCAGGAATAATACCCAATGTTACCTCTGTTTGGGCAAATTTTGCGGTCTTAGATACGTATGTAAAATCCATAGCTGCAACAAGCTCGCATCCACCGCCAAAGGCGGCGCCGTTTACCGCCCCTATGATCGGGATCGGACACCCCATAATCGCTCGCATCATGCGTTCGTAAACAAGATGTTGGGCTTGCCAGGCCTCATTACTCATCTCTTTGCGTTCCTTTAGGTCTCCTCCAGCGCAAAAAGAGTGCTTGCCTGCCCCTGTAAGAATTATCGCCCTCACCTGTTTAGGGTGTAGTGCGAGATCTTCAAAAATATCTATAAGTTCTCTCGCCATCTGTGTGTTAAAGGCATTTGCAAATTGGGGTCTGTTAATAGTCAGAAGCAGAATATGCTCGCTATGGATTTCTGCGATAAGTGTTTTAAGTGAATCTGACATGTTGAGTTTACCTGTATATTTTGTATGGCTGCAAAAGCGATATGTATCTCAGCACCTAAACTCGTTTTAATCGCAATTTATGCCTGATCAAGTGCAATCGTAATGGTCATAATTTGTTGACATTTTATAGCTAAAGAATACCCCGTGTTGGAGCCTAGGGGTGTCCATAAAGGCTTAGATGGAAAATCAAACCCTTTAATCAGATCTGGTCAGGATTTCTGGAGGAATCAAAACATGGCGTTCACCCTCATTTTCTCGTACCGTTTGATCGATTAAGTTTTTTATTTAGACGTCGAATATAGTTCAGGTTGTATTAGTAACGTTTACGTAACGGCGCGCAGTATATATTTGTCAGGCAACGTCTCTATCGGAAAGGTCGTGATCTTTGATGAGTTCACTTTACAAATCGCATCTCATTAATGGTACCCCTTATCAAGGGTATGAGGTGCTGTCAGATCAACATTTCTGAGGTTGAATCAGACAATTGAGTTTTGTGGAACTCATCCTCCTCTGATGACTTTCCTCTTAGTTGAAAGTGTTAGATTCATGATGCAAGATGATTTTCTGTTGCCATGGCTGTTTTTAGGTGAAAATCTATTATTAGTCGCGTGTCTGTGAGGGCATAGGATTAATCACTTCGATGCAGATACTGTGTTAGAGTAGTTTGGCCTTGCTGATCACGGACTAAAAAACAGGCCTTATGACCAACGTCAAAGGATGACGTTGGTTCTAAAGTAGTTGAAGATGGCCCAATCGTTCCGTTGGACGAGCTTTTTCAGTGCTGCATGCCAAAATCTGGTTGTAAATAGAGGAACTGCTTGTAGATAACGCTTGGTGGCTCACAATTCACTATCCCGCACGCTTGGGGTAGCCAATCTTCATTTTGTCCACTTCAAAACTTAAAAATTAGCACTTGCGAGGATCATTCCATGTGGCCTTTTTGATCTTGAGACTTTGACTGGACTGTCTGACTAGTTAGAGTTTTTTGCGGTGCAGAGTGATGTTTTTAAAATGTAGAGATAAGCTGGGTCTGCTGTTGAGGGAGAGCGAGGGTGCTTGAGAGTAGTTTTTTAATTCTTGGGTCCTTCCTTTTGGCATTTGCATTTGGCATGTGGAGAATGTTTTGATAGGATCTTCAAGGTGTATACTCTCGAGACCTGATTTGGTTTTGAGGAAGGGCCTGGCACTTTTAAGTTTATATGTCTTTATAACACTCGGAAAAGTTCTGTGTAGCCTTGCTCTGGGAACTGCTATGCTTTTTAATGCGCTGGGCTTCAGAATATAGGTTTTACCGCTATAAGCAAATTTACTATTGGTGTGTTTTTCCTGTACCATTCTATAATCTGGGTGTTGCTTGTCCGGTTGATTGATACTCATAACCATCATTCCCAATCACGAGAAGACCTGATAATATGATCGAAAGGGCTACTAGCGTTCTCCAAGTTGTCGCAGCCGTTACTTCAATAAGATATAATCCTAAAATGATTGAGGTTCGGTCAAAAAAATGATATTCTGTTTATACTCAAACCGGTTATCTTTCACGTGTAGAATATCGAGGTAAGCATGCTCATTTCTCTCAAGGCTGGAGACTACATATACAAGGTAAAGGAAAAACCGGACGGTGTTTTCCTCATCCATACTGGAACAGTAGAAATTCTATCAAATACCGGTTTGTTGCTAGGTGAACTAAATGTTGGAGAGTTGTTTGGTGAAATTTCTGAATTACTTTCTGAACGAAGAAGCGTCACAGCCCGTGCAAAAACTAATTGTACTCTGATGCTTATTGAGTCTTCCACGCTGGAGAAAAAGCTTGATAGTTGCGACGCGGCCATAAAAGGTATTTTAAGGTCATTGGCTTTGAGGTTGAGCGAAACTGATAGGAAATATGAGAAAATTTGGGACGAGTTACAAATATATAAATCAATTAAAAATAAATAGAGCTTTGCCATGCTGGGCTATCGCTTTTAAACATTACGCGTTTCACAAAACATGTAAAAAGGTGTGCGACATCAATTTAATAAAAGATCCACTGACCGGCAACTACTTAATTATCGGGTTGATAACTTTTCTTAGAAAATCACCGCTAAACGGATCTTTACTTGAGCTCTTTGCGTGGTCGTAAAAAAGTTTTCAATGGAAGATTTATTCATGGTTCCAATACGATCTTATTTTGTCTTTAATTTACCTAAAATTTTGCAAGACGTTGCAATTCAGCAATTATCTGGTGTATCGGACATCTAGATTTTCAAAATTGGAAAACCAAGCTATGAATGCCGCGAAAAAATTATTTGTTAAGACTTATGGCTGTCAGATGAATGTCTATGACAGCGAACGGATGATCGAAACCATGGAGCATGCAGGCTATGAAAAGACCGATACACCCGAAAATGCGGATATGATCCTTCTGAATACATGTCACATTCGAGAAAAAGCAGCTGAAAAAATTTACTCAGAACTGGGACGTTTAAAAGCTTTCAAATCCGATAAACCGGATTTGAAAATTGCCGTCGCAGGATGTGTCGCACAAGCCGAAGGCGGTGAGATCATGCGTCGCCAGCCAATGGTGGACATGGTGGTTGGTCCTCAGAGCTATCACCGGCTTGCAGCGATTGAAAAAGTGTCTGGCAACGGTAGGAAGGTCGTTGATATTGATTTCCCTGAGGAAGATAAGTTTGGCCAGCTTGGTGCACGTGCAAAAGCCAGGCGCGCACCAAGCGCCTTTTTAACAGTCCAAGAAGGCTGTGATAAATTTTGTTCCTTCTGCGTCGTTCCGTATACCCGAGGCGTGGAGTCATCCCGGCCCGTGGATCAAATTCTAAATGAGGCGCGTTATCTTGTTGATCGCGGTGTGCGCGATATCACCCTGCTTGGACAGAATGTCAACGCATATCACGGGGTCGGCTTTAAAGGCCAGGAAACCTCTTTGGCTGCTTTGATTTGGGAGCTTGATAAATTGGATGGTCTGCAGCGGATTAGGTTCACTACCAGCCATCCCAACGATATGGACGACGACTTGATTGAGGCGCATGGTAATTGTGCTAAACTGATGCCCTATTTGCATTTGCCTGTTCAGTCTGGTTCGGACCGTATTCTAAAGCGCATGAACAGATCCCACACAGCACAGTCTTATATGGATTTGATTGATAGGATCCGGCAAGCAAGGCCAGATATTTTGATTTCTGGAGATTTTATTGTTGGATTTCCCGAAGAAACGATTGAAGACTTTGACGCGACAATGAATTTAATCCGCTATGTCAAGTATGGACAAGCCTACTCTTTTAAGTATTCGACCAGACCCGGTACCCCTGCGGCAGAGCGGGATCAGCTTGACGAAGGGGTTAAAGCAGAACGCCTTTACAGGCTGCAAAACCTTATTGCTACTCAACAAAAATCTCTTCAAGATAGCATGGTTGGACGAAATTTGCCTGTCCTTTTGGAAAAAACAACTCTTTTTGAGGGGCAACTGGTGGGTAAATCTGAGTATATGCACGCAGTACATGTCAATGCTCCCGAAACAATGATTGGTTCAATTCAACTTGTGCGAATTTCTCAAAGTAACCGAAACTCTTTGACTGGAAGTCTTTGCTAGTTTTCAGAAATCTTTGTTTTTTATTTCAGTGTCAAAACATCTTTTCCTTCGGCACGAAATAAAATAATGCCAACTGAGCCGTTCCCGTTTTGATAATATTGCGCTATTAAATGTTGTTAAATTGATCTAATAATTTCAAATGATGTCATGAAATATAATTGTATTATTCCACATGATAGTTATCGTCGTGCAATCTAGTAATAATTTTATGGTAAAAGAATTTGGCGGGAAGATGAGAAGTTTATTATTTACTAATTGGCGCGATGGGTATTTACAGAGGTAGCACGACGCTATACACTGCTTTTTTTAAAGAGTGCTTGATCGCGGGTTGGCTGGCATAAGACCTTCTTAAATTGACGATAGATATTTTAATACTGTCGTAAAAGATTACAAAACAATTTATTAACTGCAAGCAGTGTTTATTTATAATTTTTTGTGGTAAAATTCAATTCTGGCTTTGGACAATGGTTTATTTTACAACAGCGACACATTGCATCTGTCTATTGCATTTTGGAACAGGTATTGACACCTTACGCGCAGCCTTAAAAGGAGTTTTCAGTGGCAGTAAGTTGGCTCGACACCCAAGATAATGCTCAAAAACAATCTCAAGAATTACTTGATTTTCCAGACAATAAATTATTGATTGATCTTTGTGGTGAATTTGACAAGAATTTAGCTGAAATCGAACAAAAGATCTCGGTTCAAATAATTAGACGTGGGAACCAACTGGCAATAGTTGGTCAAGAAGAGTCGAATAAAGAGGCTTCCGCTATTTTGCTAAAGCTTTACGAGCGGCTGGAAAATGGGCGTGAAATCGAACCGGCTGATCTCAACCGTGCAGTCAGGTATTTTGATCGAAATAACGGCAAAAATGGCACGCCCCAAGATCAGCTCGAAATGTTTGATGCTGGAAGTCTAGAGATTAAAACACGCAAAAAATCGGTGTCACCGCGCACTGAAGCGCAAAAAACATATGTAAAAGCGCTTTTAACGCATGAATTATCCTTTGGTATTGGCCCAGCGGGAACAGGTAAAACATATCTTGCGGTGGCGGTAGCCGTCTCTAAGTTCATTACTGGTGAAGTTGATCGAATTGTTTTTAGCCGACCCGCGGTCGAGGCAGGGGAAAAACTCGGATATTTACCTGGTGATATGAAGGAAAAAGTCGACCCATACATGCAGCCGCTATATGATGCGCTGAATGATTTTTTGCCATCAAAACAACTTACGAGGTATATTGAGGAAAAGCGTATTGAAGTCGCGCCTCTCGCCTTTATGAGAGGGCGCACGCTTTCAAATGCATACGTGGTGCTGGACGAGGCACAAAATGCTACGTCGATGCAGATGAAGATGTTCCTTACAAGATTGGGCGAAGGCTCGCGCATGGTCGTAACTGGAGATGTTTCTCAAATTGATTTACCGCGTGGCGTAATCTCTGGTTTGTCTGAAGCTCAGAGGCTTTTGATCAATATACCTGAAATTGGTTTCTCATATTTTACTGCAAAGGATGTAGTTCGTCATCGTTTAGTTGCTTCTATTATAGCAGCATATGAAGAAGATACATCGGTAGGTTTCAGATAGCAGATGAAAAAAGTAAAATGGTGCAAGTAAATGCCGATTGAAGTTGTCGTGGACGATGATTGTTGGGAAGAGCTAGACGTCGTCAGTTTGGCGCACCAAGGGTTTGTTTCAGTTATGCAGCATTTTGAACTTGATCCAGAGATTTATGATGTTGAAATGCTTGCGTGCGACGACCCTTGTATTGCAAAATTAAATTCTAATTTTCGCGGAATTAAGAAATCTACAAATGTATTGAGCTGGCCTTCGGCTGATCGAAGTCCAAAGAATGAGAGACAATTCCCACCTAAAATGGCGCCGGGTGGTGAGGGTTTTTTGGGAGATATCGCTATTTCCTATGATACTTGCCTGAGGGAAGTGAAAGGGTCAGAAAGAAAAATTGAGCATCATGTTTCCCATTTAATCGTGCACGCTGTACTTCATTTAATAGGTTATGACCATGAAAATGACACAGATGCACTGTTAATGGAGACAATAGAAGTGGAAATTCTTAGAAAAATGGGTATTACTAGCCCATATAAAATATAAAATAGTGCAAAAATTGCATTTGGACGAGGAAAATGGGTGAGAAAGAGGGATCTTCTGGAGCAGCGCGTAGCGTGCAATCCAAGGCGGATCAAAACACAAAAGCGGAATTCAGGTTTTTAACGCGCCTTGTCATGAAGCTTGGATTTGTTAAGTCTACGGGTGGAACTAGCCATTCTGATAGTATCGCCAATGAAGGTGAACACAACATAATGAACCTACGCAAAATGCGGGTGGAAGATGTGGCTGTTCCAACGGCAGAAATTATATCGGTGCCCGATACGATCTTGAAAGAAGCTCTAGTCGAAATATTTCGCGAAAGTGGCCTTACCCGAATTCCGGTCTATTCCGGAACTTTGGACACGCCAATTGGAATGGCGCATTTAAAAGATTTTGCTTTGCTGTATGGCTTTCAGGATATGAATGGTGATTTTGATCTCATTCCCATGCTAAGACCGCTTCTTTATGTACCTCAATCCATGACCATTGGTGTCTTACTTACAAAAATGCAGGCGGAGCGGCGTCACATGGCGCTCGTGGTTGATGAATATGGCGGTGTCGATGGGTTGGTAACAATTGAGGATCTGATTGAACAAGTTGTTGGTGAGATCGAGGACGAACATGATCTCGCAGATGATGCATTCTGGGTCTTGGAAGAAAGTGGAAAATACCTTGCAAAAGCCCGCGCACCATTGAAAGAATTCTGCGCCGAAGCCAAACTAGATCTAACCGACGGCGAAGACATTGATGGAGAAGAAATAGAAACATTGGGTGGGCTCGTATTTATGTTGGCTGGTCGCGTGCCAGTGCGCGGTGAAGTGATTGAACATCCTGCGGGTGTCGAATTTGAAATCGTTGACGCAGACGCACGGCGGGTCAAACGAATGCGAGTAGTGCTTCCGAGGCTGCAACAAGCGGCGGAATAATGATTGCATTATCATCGCAGATGCAAACCCGCACTTTACTTTTTGTTTTTGGAATTGCGGCTTCTTTAGGACAAGCTCCTTTTTCACTATGGCCATTTACGATTGGGTCATTGGTCGGATTATTTTTTTTGCATTATAAACAGCCTGGGGGCGAAATAGGGTCCTTTCAACGTGGTTGGATTTTTGGCTTTGGCTATTTTATTGGCTCAATAAACTGGATTTTAGAACCCTTCTTAATTGATGCTTCCAGCCATGCTTGGATGGCGCCTTTTGCTCTTACTTTTATGGCGGTTGGATTGGCGGTGTTTTGGGGTGTGGGCGCAAAACTTGGCTATTTTCTAGGAGATAAAACTTATAGTCTAGCTTTTGGCTTGGGTATTGCCGAGTTGGCTCGCGGATATATTTTTACAGGATTTCCATGGGCGTTGCCTGGATATGTTTGGATGGAGACGCCAGTTGCCCAGCTTGCCTCTTTGGTAGGTGTTTATGGTCTAACAATCTTGACCTTTGTCCTAGTGGCTATTTTTGTCGAAATTTATGTCAGGCGAGGCTTTTTCCTGGCTACAGTTATTGGCTGTGCACTAATCGCGGCGAGCTGGGGTTGGGGCAACTATCGGATAAAGGATTTAACGGTGCTGGAAACTGCGAAAGTTATCAGGCTCGTGCAGCCTAATGCGCCACAAAAAGAGAAATGGCATCCTGAACATTCATTGAAGTTTTTTATGAAGATGTTGGAGTATAGTGCTGCTGAACCTAAGCCTGATATCATCATATGGCCGGAGACTTCGTTACCAATACCTATTGAATATGCCTCAGAACTGGTTGATCAAATCCGGACCGCCACTGATAACTCCACAATTTTGTTCGGGGCTTTGCGGTTCGATGGCGAGCAATATTTTAACTCGATTATTTATTTGAACAAAAATGAAGCTGCCGTTCCTGTCTATGACAAGCATCATCTGGTGCCTTTTGGTGAATATCTCCCGTTCGAGCGTTACTTAAGACGTTTAGGAGTGGAATTTGCATCAAAGCTTTTCGGGTTAGGGTTTGGCGTGGGCCCGGGCCCGTCTCTCTTTATGACAGAAGAATTAGGGGCTGTATTACCGCTCATATGTTACGAAGCTGTCTTCCCTCAGAATAGCAGAGTTGATGGAGCGCGGGCTGACGTTTTGGTTCAAGTAACAAATGACGCCTGGTTTGGGACAAATTTTGGTCCTCAACAGCACTTAAAGAAAGCCCAAATGCGCAGTATCGAACAAGGCCTTATCTTAATTCGAGCTGCTAATACTGGTATTTCCGGAGTCGCCGATCCTTATGGTCGAATGATTGGCAGTATAGATTTGAACAAATCTGATTTTATAGACGTTCAAATGCCATCTGCGATTCAAGAGCCATTATACGCTCGTATTGGGGACTGGGCGTCGATTATTTTACTTTTTTTCCTATTGGGCATTTCCTTTTGGAAACGAACTGATGCTTTGTCCGTTGACCTTAAAACTAAATAAGCATATCCGTACCACAAGTGTTTACAACGGCTTCCTGGCGTGAACGACTGTAATATTATTTGGAGCGCTTACATGACAAATCGTAATTATATTTTCACTTCGGAGTCTGTATCTGAAGGGCATCCTGACAAAGTTTGTGATCGGATTTCCGACGCCGTGCTTGATGCCTTTTTGGAGGAAGAGCCAGAGGCTCGCGTTGCGTGTGAAACTTTTGCCACTACAAATCGCGTGGTCATTGGTGGTGAAGTCGGATTATCTGATCAATCAAAATTATCCGAATTCATGAGTGGTGTTGATCAAATTGCACGAGATTGCGTAAAAGATATCGGTTATGAGCAAGAAAAGTTTCACCATGAAACGATAGAGGTCACAAATCTTTTGCACCAACAATCGGCGCATATTGCCCAAGGTGTTGATGCTTCTGGAAACAAAGAAGAGGGGGCTGGTGATCAGGGGATAATGTTTGGGTATGCAACATGTGAAACCCCTGACTTGATGCCTGCGCCCATTCAATACAGCCACGCTATCCTGCGCCGCCTTGCCCAAGTGCGCAAAAATGGTGAAGAGCCAGCGCTTGGTCCGGATGCTAAATCGCAACTTTCGGTCAGATATGAAGGCGGTAAACCGGTCGGTGTTAGTTCAATTGTTTTATCAACACAACACCTGGATGAAAATATGACATCAAACGATGTACGTGCATTGGTTGAGCCTTATATTCTAGAAACCCTGCCAGAGGGTTGGGTTGATGCGAAAACGAAATGGCATGTAAATCCAACTGGAAAATTTGTCATAGGCGGGCCGGATGGGGATGCTGGCTTGACCGGGCGCAAGATCATTGTTGATACCTATGGTGGCGCAGCCCCACATGGTGGCGGTGCGTTTTCAGGGAAAGATCCAACAAAAGTAGACCGCTCGGCAGCTTATGCAGCCCGTTATCTTGCGAAGAACATTGTCGCGGCAGAGCTTGCCGAAAAATGCACAATTCAGCTGAGTTACGCGATTGGCATTTCTCAACCATTATCCATTTATGTTGATACTTTTGGTACAGGAAATGTGGCTGGTGAAGCAATAGAGGCTGCTATTGCGGCAACTATTGACTTAAGTCCTCGTGGTATCCGCGAGCATTTGAAGCTGAACAAGCCTATCTATCAAAGAACTGCGGCATATGGTCACTTTGGACGTAGTCCAGATGACGATGGTGGCTTTAGTTGGGAGAAAACGGATTTAGTAGATGTTCTGATATCTGCGATCTAGATACGGTAGATTTGATATTATCATTTTTAAGGGGCTAGGATTGTCGTTGACGCCAGCCCTTTACAAAAACCAATCTGGAGTGAGGCCAAGTCCCTAATAATTTTTTTAGACCCGCCACCATCAAAAATCTGCATCGCCTCTGATGCAAAAAACTTTAAAGCTTTGCTAGTGAAAACTTTAGATTTTGAAATTTTATCAACGGGCATTTGGCCATAGGACCAAAGCAATTTGCGCTTACCCATCATAAAATCTGCGATGTTGAAAAATCACAAGTCATAAAAGGTCGCCTAAAGGTACCGATGAACGGTTATGTTAAGAAGGTATTTGTAAATGAAGGGCAAATGATCCAAAAGGAAACGTCATTACTCATTCTTGAAGCAATGGAAATGCAGCATGAGCTTTGTGCCCTAGTGTCTTGTCGTGTCGCAAATGTGTATGCTTAAGATGGAGGCCAGTTAAAAAAGAATCTGATTTTAAAGGATATTTTTTTGACGACGTTTACACGGTGCATTAATTTGAATTAAGCATTAGATGGGGAATGCTTAACTATTGTATCCAGCTGGCGATAAAGGTGTTGCATAAATTGACGGTAGAGCGTTAGCGTGTTTTTTTTGCATAACCAACTGCTCTAGGCTCGCAATTAGGATCATGGTC